>NZ_FODY01000015.1 GCF_900110485.1 Propionispora vibrioides
AACGAAGTGTTTTACCGATACTCTGGCCTATGGAATCAATAACACAAGCTTCATGATGTCGTTTGCCGACATCGATACCAACAAAAAACATATCACATACCTCCAAGTGGTCGGTTCCCGCATACCTTTGCGATATACAACCTAGTTTGACATACGAAGATCGGGCGATGCCCTTCAACATCCAGCTCATTCGTAAACTCTCGCAAAGTCGGGGCTACACTCTTTATACCGAGAACAAAGTCTCAAGGAGGATTTCGTAGCACTCCGACTCACACGAGAATATTATCTCAAAACTTGGAGGATACGTGAACAGTTTATATTGGATTGTCTAATATCAATATACTAGGAGGATACTGATGAATCTGCCAGTCGTAAATAAACAACGTGTGTATTTTCTTGATAACCTAAAAGCTTTTATTATTCTTTTAATGGTTGTGTTTCATGTTGCTATGGGATATACCACGTGGGATCTTAAATGGTGGACTGTAAACGATGTCCAAAAGCACTCGTTCTTTGATTTATTTATATTAGAAACAGATGTATATATTATGCCTATCATGTTCCTGGTTGCGGGCTATTTCGCCCCTATGGTTTTGTTGAAAAGAGGAGTATCGGGATTTTGGCAGGGTAAACTTAAACGTATTGTTATTCCCTGGGTTGGCGGAGTGCTATTCATTGCTCCCTTTGTTGCCTATAGTACTTTTTACAGCCGAATGGATACACCGCCCAACTATTTTTCCTTCTGGGCAACCGGCTTCTGGGGACCCTATTACCAACAGGCACAATACTGGTTTCTCGGCGTGTTAGCCCTGTTCTTTTTATTACTAACAATTGCCTATCAAATCAATCCTGCCTATTTTAAAAAGTCGAATCAACTAGCTACTCCTTCGTTCTGGTTTTTCCCGGCTTTTGCTTTGTTTACTGCGGCATCCTTTTTTATTGCTAATCTGTTCTTTTGGAATGATGCCTGGGTGAATGTCCAATTTTTATTCATGCTTCAGCCAGTACGCTTTATATTGCATTTATGTTATTTTGGGTTAGGCGTATATGCGTGGAAGCATTCCTGGTTTACCCCCGGTGGTTATAACCCCCGTTTACTCCCCTGGTGCATGTCCGCACTTATTATGTTGTTTGTTTTTCTGGCATACCGCGTTACCTTTACACTTATGCCTGATGTCCCGGTAGTCGCTAAAGTTGGTCATGCCCTTACCCATGCTACCTTTTCTCTAACAGCCACATTTGCTTTAATTGCCTTATTCCAACGTTTTTTTGATAGTAATGCCTACTTATGGCGCAGGCTTGCCGCTAATTCTTATATTATCTTTTTTATTCACCAATGTGTAATTATCCCCATCGGCTGCGCCGTGCAAAAAATGCAAATCAATGTCTGGGTAAAATACCTCGGTGTATCGCTTGTCACAGTGCTCCTATGTTTCTTAATTGCCGAATATGTAATTACCTATCTGCTATCTTTCGGAAAACAAAACCCAAACACCAACACACAACTTCCCAAGTAAAGATGCGGAGGCCGTTAAATCACCGCAACATTGCCGCCTATCTATATTAAATGATGCCAACAGCCCGGGCAATCCCGTAGGACAACAGTGCGCCGATGAACGGACCTACTACGGGAATCCAGGCATAGCTCCAATCTGAATCACCTTTGCCCGGAATAGGCAAAATAGCATGGGCCAGCCGCGGCCCCAAATCGCGGGCTGGATTAATAGCATAACCAGTCGTACCACCTAAACTTAGCCCAATAGACCATACTAAAATTCCGGCTAAATAAGCGCCTATTCCCGGCGGAAAGCTCCCCACATTTCTTGAGAACATGGCAAACACCGGTACAATCAACATAATCGTGCCCATAATTTCCGAAAATAGGTTGGCTGCCGTTTGGCGAATGGCCGGCCCCGTTGAAAATACCACCAAAATCAAACTATCTTCTGTTTCTGCCCAATGAGGCCAGAAATGAAGCCAAATCAAGCAGGCTCCGACAAACCCTCCGGCAATTTGGCAAAGCATAATTACCATAGCCTGAGCAGGCTGATAAATACCCATCAGCAGTTTCGCCAGCGTTACGGCCGGATTGATATCCGCCTGGGAAGAACCGGTGGCAATTGCGCAAAATATACCGATCATTACGGCAAAAGCCCAGCCGGCAGTAATCACCATCCAACCGCTGCCTTCCGCTTTCGTCCGGCGCAAAACGACATTAGCTATAACACCATTTCCTAATATAATCATGATCATCGTACCAAAAAACTCACCAAAATATTCCGTCATATTTTAAAATTCCCCTTTCAAGTAGCCCTCTTAGCAGCTATTGTCATTTATCAACTCCATATTTTTGGACCTTAGCCGCCACTGTTTTACGGGTAATTCCCAAGGCTTTTCCGACCGCGGTATAGCTTCCATATCGTTCCAAAGCAGCTTTAATGATATGTTTTTCGTAGTCGGCCAAGGAAAATAATTCTCCCTGCATGATTGCCCCATAGAGATCGTCGGCCTCAACATTCATGCTGGACATTTCCTTGCAATAACAGCACTCTGGTATGTCATCCAGCTCAATATAGAGACTGTCGGTCAACGCTACCATTCTTTCCATAATATTTTGCAGTTCCCGAACATTTCCCGGCCAATCATAACAGATAAGAGCATCCATGGCAGCTTTCTTAATGCCAATAACCTGCTTGCCAAATTCCCGATTAAATTTTTTCAGAAAATGATCCACTAAAAGGGGGATATCCTCTTTTCTTTCGTTAAGCGACGGTAAGTGTATGGGAATGACATTCAACCGGTAATACAAATCCTCCCTAAACAATCCCTCTTTGACGATTTGTCCCAGATCTCGATTGGTAGCGGCAATAATCCTTGCATCAACGCGAATTGTTTCCTCGCCGCCTACCCTTTCAAAGCAGCCGTTTTGCAGTACCCTTAACAGCTTTGTTTGCATACTTAATTCCATCTCACCGATTTCATCCAAAAATATCGTTCCGTTGTGTGCCTGCTCAAACTTGCCAAGCTTCCGTTTTACGGCACCGGTAAAGGCTCCCTTTTCATGTCCAAACATTTCACTTTCTATTAAGGTTTCCGGAATAGCGGCACAGTTTATCCGCACAAAGGCTCCCTGCGCCCGGGAACTGGCCTGATGAATACCTTCGGCGACCAGTTCCTTGCCGGTACCGCTTTTGCCACAGATAAGTACTGTCGATTGAACATTAGCCGCCTTGGCAGCTACTTCCAGTGAGTCCAGCACTTTGGGACTCATCCCAATAAACCTTTCAAAAGCTTTGCCATGCTTTATGGATCGAATCTTCTTCTGTTCAATTGATTCACTCCGCATCCGCTCCGAGTACCAGCCAGACTCTTTTTTCTCGCTTAACCGTTGTTCCAAATACTTGACCTTATCCATGGCCCACTGCAACTGTTCTTTTACCGTGCTTATATCCTGCTCATCTCTCACCAGCAGAACAGCGCCGCCCACTCCCTTTTCCGGGTGCAAAGGTATAATGTCAATTACCGTACAGCCGCCATTCGTTCTGGGATTGTTGCTATAACTAAATGACAGCCTGGTAGAAAGGATTGCCGTGAAATTGACACCCCGTGGTAAAAACTTGTCAATATTTTGTCCGATCATATGGCTGAGGTTCATCGTCTCCAACTGACACGAATTTACATACACAATATAGCCGTTTTCATCTATAATACCAATTCCGTAAGGTAAAGCCTCCAAAATTAAACTCTCTTTTTCAGATAAAACATTTCTTGCAACGAAATCCCCCGTCATGATTTCAATCCCTCCGGTACTGCAATAAAGCGAACAACCTTCGCCGCAGTTTATCCTGCTCCCGTAACTTAGCTACATACACCGTAGTACATCTTTTAATCTAATTTCAAAGCCAAATTGCCGTAATCCTTCCTTACCATGTATTTTTATGTAATTTTCTGCTTTCCTTGCTCCTTTTAAAGGAGTCGAAATATCAGGCTGATATTGCCGGTTATAGCAAATAATCCGTCTCATTAAACCAATTATAACAATTGATCCTACCCATGAGTAAGACTAGGGTAGGATCAATTTTATAGTGGTATGTGAACAAACAACATATTAGTATCCAATCTATTGCACCTTTTAAACTAAAAATACCTCCACGCCCATCCGGCGTATTTTTTCAATCATATGTAAATCAGCCTGCTTATCCGTAACCAGCATGTCTACATCACTAATATCACAGGCCTTGACAAAATATTCCTTGCCAATCTTCGTGTGATCTACAGCGATTACTTTCTTTTTGGCCTTTTTTATCAATACTTTTTTAATTTGGGCATCATCGATATCAGGTCCGGTTAATCCACTTTCCAAATTTAATCCGCCTACCCCCAAAAAGGCGATATCCAATTGGAAATTACTGATAAATTCTAAGGCCAGTTGGCCATAAAATCCTTTTTTAGCGGCGATATATACGCCGGGTACAGAAATCAATTGAATGTCTTTCGCATTGGCCAGCACATTCATGACTGCCAGTGAATGGGACAATACCACAATATTCTTCTTATCCATCACCGCTTCAGCGATGCTCTTGGGAGTTGAGCCGCAATCGATATAAACCGAATTGCCTTCTTTGATAAGTTCGGCACAAAAAGCCGCAATGTGGCTTTTCTCCGTTAGCAATCTTTTTTCCCGCACCATGACAGAAGTTATGGCGGCTGTTCCTTCGTTGAGAACCGCACCGCCGTGCAGCAAGGTTACGATGCCTTGCTCTGCCAGCCGATTCAAATCCCGTCTTATCGTGACCGAAGAAACATCCAATTGCGCGGCTAATTTAGAAATACTTACGGATTTATTCTTTTGAAGCTCTTCTAACACACTTTTCCGCCTGTTTTTCGTTTGCATGACGGGCACCATCCAGTTTGAATATTCTGATAAATGTTGTTTCACCTGATAACTTGACTACTTTATTATATACAAATATCAAAAAGCAGGAAATACCTATCTTTTGCCTACTGAATTTACGCTTATGGAATTGATCTCGATTTTTCTCTTTTATAAAATGAAAGTGTAAAAGAAATTTCTTTTAACATCATTATGAATGGTGCGCATCATTCATCTGGGGAGTAAGGAAAATGAATATGCTGTTAGTTTCTAATGGGACATTAGCTGAATCACTCATAGAATCTATGCATAACTTCTTTTCGAAACCGGACATCCGCTCGATATGTTTCCAATATGGCAATACCGGTGCTGCCAGGACTGAGCTGAAGCAGTATTTTTCAGAACGCTTGACCACCAAAGACAAGTCGTTCATTATTCTCTGTGACATGTTTGGCAATACGGCTTTCAACGAAACGATTCTACTATTGCACGAACTGGGCATACAGAAACAGGCCTTAATTATTTGCGGTATGAATCTGCCTATGGTTTTTAAATTGTACGGCTTAAAAGACTATTCCAATATCGAGCTATGCCGTTCCATTTATGAACAATCGGAGGATCGGGGAATCATCCTTTGCAATCCTGCCGAATTTTTAGAACAGGTACATGGAGAAATGGATTGTGGTTAGTCATTCAGGAATAAGAATTGACTTACACAGAAAATAAAAAACCGGAGCGTCTTCTGCTCCGATTTTTTTATGCAATTTTATTCTTAAACGCTAGTCTTTTAGGTACTTTTGCCTAAAAAGCATGATGGATTCTCCACCAATGCCCCAATTATCCACATCCACTTCGTCAATGACAACAACTGTAGTCATTGGATGCTTGCCCAATACATCCTGTAAAAGCTGCGTTGTTCCTTTTATCAGCTGTTCCTTTTGTTCTTTCGTCGCCCCTTCCCGGGTTATCCTGATATTTACATAAGGCATTTATATCCCCTCTTTCTGTTAGAGTACACTTACTACGAATCTTCCTATAAATGCCAAATTAATTCGGAGTTGATCTTATCCAGCTTAGCACAATTCGTCAGACTCATCACCCGGCGCAATTCCTCGTTAGTACCGGCGATAAGCTTTCGGACCCCCTCGGAACCATTTGCCGCTAATCCGGCCATCACCGATCTCCCGATCAGAACGCCATTCGCCCCTAAAGCAAGGGCCTTAAAGACGTCTACGCCCCTTTCAATGCCGCCGTCTACGAAAATTGGAATCTTTCCGTCAACTACTTTGGCAATGAGCGGAAGTATCTTAAGTGGCGGAACAGCGTAATCAATGATATTTCCTCCGTGGTGGGAAACTACAATGGCTGACGCTCCAGCCTCCAGTGCTTTATAGGCATCTTGCTCACTCAGTATTCCCTTGAGTATAAACGGAAGCTTGGTCGCTTTCACAAAACTTTGAATGTCCGCCAATGTTTTGGGACTCATAAGATCGGGACGAATCAGGCTGTCTTTTGATTTACCGCCAAACCCAAAGATCGTATCCATTCCGACGGCAAAGGCTCCGTATTTTTCAGCCTCGGCAAGTTTGGCAAAGATTAAGTCTTTATCCCGATACGGTTTGACTATCTTGACTGTCCTGGCACCTGTCTCAATGATCGCCTTAAGTTCTTCCCCTTCCCCGATACCGACCCACATCACCGCGCCGGCCGCTTTCGCTCCTTTTGCTACTTCCACCATGGGATTGGGACAGATCGCCCCCAGTCCTGAAAGAGCCGCCGTCATGACAGGGGTATCAAAGACATCACCAAACAAGCTCATTTGAGTAGCAGCTTCCACTGAGTCAATCGCCCGTATCTCTATTGTCAGTGAATCTATGTATTGATGGGTTATCCGGGAAGAACTGCCGGTTTCGGCCCCATTTTCTTTTAAATTGCCAAGGCCCAATTCCTTCAATTTACCTGCACCTTCAGCCAGTAATTTGCCAATCACAGAAATTCTCCTCACAGTACATATTGAATATCTTACTTGATCCTGCGTCCTTCTATAATTTGAGAATCAACTTACCTATCTTCAGGTTGTTTTTTTGAATGTTAGTAAAAACAAAGGATACAGAAGCATATGGATACGTCCTATTGCCTAAACTGTCAATATTTTCTTTTCCCCTGACATGGTTTGACATACTGCCTGAACCTCGTTCAAGCAAAATAGTTCAAACTTACCATCGCCTACAGCGTACATCTTACCAAGAGCAGGCATTACCTCAAGAGCCTTCCGCTGTGTTCCTTCCGTAGTGCATAGCACCGCTTTGCCACAGATGCGCAGAGTGTCGTAGTTGGCACCAACGCAACAGATTTCCACTTTAGAGTTATCAACAAGCTGCTTGTACATGTCTTTTTGATTGGAAGTACAAAAAGTCAGTTTCCCGTCATATTCCATGACAAAACCCATGGGCCGGACATGAGGCTGGTCTTTACTTGTTGTTGACAAATAAAACACCTTGTTTTCCTTTAAGAATTCCAGAACCTCTTTCATTGTGAATCACTCCTTTATATTTTCTTTTGTTTCTTGCTTGGTCCTATGGTATTATTTTATTATGAAATCAGTTTAATACAAGTACGCAGATTATAATGACTAAGTATGAAAATCATACCAAAAAAAGGAGACCAGGCATGAGCAAGAAAGTCATCGATGAAACCCATAACGAAGAGAATCTACTTTGCCCGATTCGCTATACTATAGATATTGTAGGCGGTAAGTGGAAGCTGCCGATCATCTGTATGCTCGCGAGCGGACTGCCGATAAGATACAGTACTATCAAACGTAAACTGACGGGGGTTACAAATATGATGCTGGCTCAATCACTAAAAGAATTAGAAGCCTCCGGTATTGTTCACCGTGAACAGTATAATGAAGTTCCCCCCAGAGTCGAGTACACCTTGACCGAGAAGGGAAAAAGCATTCTTCCCCCCTTGGTAAAGCTGGCCGAATGGGGTACAGACCATATGCAAGAGGATAAGACCGGTGCAACCTTCTGTGCCACATGCAAATCGATGAAATAGTTTTTATAGGTAATGTGAAATCCAATTGTAACAAATGATTGGCAGCCCCATTTTCTTAATCAAAATAAAAAAAACGGAGCACTCATGCTGCTCCGTTTTTTTTTTACGTCTTAGGTCTGCAATTCAGATAAAACCACCGTTGACCCGCAATGTTTGACCAGTTACCCATTGCGCTTCATCACTTACTAAAAACTCAATAACATTGGCAATATCCTCCGGCTCACCCAATCGGCCAAAAGCATTCATTTGTTTCAGGGTTTCAATTTGCTGCGTGGTTTTTCCCACAGTAAAGAGTTCTGTATTAACCGGACCGGGCGCAACTGCGTTAATGGTAATTTTTTTAGGCCCAAATTCCTTGGCCAACTGCCGTGTGATTTGTTCAACGGCTCCTTTCGTCGCCGCATAAACACTATAGGTAGGGAACATGACTCCAGCCACCGAAGTTGAGAAATTTACGATTCTCCCCTTGTCTTCCATGAATTTCATGGCTTGCTGGCATGCAAAATAGGTACCTTTTACATTGATTGCAAAAAGCCTGTCAAACTCTTCTTCTGTCACCTCTGACAGTAATTTATATAAAATGACTCCTGCATTATTAATCAGTATATCCACTTTGCCAAATTGAGTAATGGTTTCGGAAAACAACCGTTCAACATCTTTGACATGACTCACATCCGCTTGTATAGCAACAGCAGTCCCGCCTGCTTGGTTAATTTCTTCAACCACCTTGGCCGCTTTTTCGGGACTGTTAGCATAATTCACGGTCACCTTGGCTCCCAGACCGGCTAATTGCTTAGCAATTTCACTGCCTATTCCTCTGGACGCACCTGTTACGATGGCTACTTTGCCGGCTAAACTTTTCATTTCGATCATCCCTTTCCAAATGTATACTATAGGGCATTAATTAACTTTTTGATGATTTGATTATATGATAAACATCATTCAAACAGGTAGCCTAGTCATAGCAAATCATTGCCTAATCCTGCAATGCAACTTATAATTTATTTATCAACCCAAGGAGATGGTTACCATTTGCAATTTTAAAAATGATATCTTAGCCAGTCAACAAAAACAATTAGCCGCATTGGTTGAGCGCTTTACCGATCGGGATGGATTTCAGACAACAGCCATCCCCTCATTGGATTTTATACGGGCTTCCAATCCATCAGAGCCTTTGCACACGCTGTATACGCCCTCTTTATGTGTCATAGTGCAAGGGGCAAAAATGGTGATCCTCGGGAAAGAAAGTTATAAATATGACGCGAACTCCTATTTAGTGGCTTCGGTCCATTTGCCTATTATCGGTCACATCATGGAAGCCACGCCTGAATCTCCCTATTTGGGCATAAGACTTGGCTTTGGTTCCGACCAAATTCTTGATATTATCAAAGCTTCCCAGCAAGAGCTCCGCTCAAAGCCCGGATTGGGCAGAGGCTTGACCGTTACCAGGGCCAATACGACATTACTTGATGCGTTGTTAAGACTTGCCCGGCTTTTAGAAACCCCCAATGAGATTCCCATCCTTGCCCCTTTAATTATTAAAGAAATTCTCTACCGGGTTTTGCAGGACGAGCCTGGCTATATCATCAAGCCCTTCGCCGTAATCGGCAGCCATGCACAATCCATCGCCAAAGTCATTACTCTCATTAACAACGATTTTGCAAAGCCGCTGCGAATTGACGTCTTAGCAAAGGAAATCAATCTGAGTCCGTCCTCCTTGCACCATCACTTCAAAAAAGTAACTGCCATGAGCCCCCTGCAATATCAAAAGCAAATCCGCTTGCAGGAAGCAAGGCGGCTTTTACTTGCCGAAACCTTGTCTGCCGCAGATGCAGGCTATAGAGTAGGATATGAAAGTCCGTCTCAATTTAGTCGTGAATATGCCCGCATGTTCGGCTTACCTCCTCTGCTCGATATAAAACGTCTTAAGGATTCCATATATATTCACTTTTAAATTGCCAGCGTCACGGCAAATGTACCGGACTCCGCCAGTTACAGAATAATCTTTTGCACCGGCATGCGCAGGCTTACCGGACGGGGATATTGATCAACATACCCGACACGCAGCAATACTTGTACCGCGCCGTTAATGCCTAATGTCGTCGGCAGTTCTTTCGCGGTAGCTGCCTCCTCTAACGCCTGGGTCATGGGATGAAGTGCCACGTTCCTTTCCCTCGTGGTAAGCCAGATTCGTTGCAGCTCCCGTCCGGTCTGAATCAACTCAGGAATGGTGGTATCTTTACTTGTAAGGACCAACCATCCACTGCCGGTTGCCACTTGTTCTTTTATTTTTCTGACGGTTGCTTCGCGGAACTCCTTTTCCAGTACCGATTGGCGCGTATAAAAATTTTTCACATACCAGCGTGACACCCCTTCAATTTCCATCGTCTCCGGAGTCAGCCCATTTCTATAGCGCCGGCTGTCTTGGCTGGACCAGCGAATCCATTCTGCCAATTCCTGTTGAGCGGGATCACGGTAGGCCTGCAGTTCATTCGCCAGGGCAGTCCCCTCCGCCAGCGCCTTACCTTCCTTTGTGTTTCTTGGATAATAAATTGCCTTACCTTGATACGCTCCGGTCATTAACTTAATATCCTCACTACTTAGCTCTTTTGTTAAAAAATGACTTCGCATCGTCCTGCGTGATTCAATCTGTGAAAGACGAGACTCACCAAAATAGCCGGCCTTATGCAAGGTTACAGCAGCAATCTCCGGGTCCTTTGTGGTTTTGGCGATCATTTCAATTTCTGTTTCATAGCCTTTGCAGCTTGCCGCCGTTACCAGGTTTTCCAGAAAGGCCCCGATGGAGATCATCATTTCCCGGTTTTCCGGATCAACAACAGGCAGCCAGCAGGAAGCAGCGGTACCGATTATCCAGTGATAGCTGCTAATTACCCTTACTGTCCAGGGTTGTGTATTATGCCCGCTGGGCGCCAATGCAGCGTAATATAACAAATCAGCCAGCTCCGGTTCCAGTCCCTCTGGATAATTAACAGGTTTCTCCCGTTCAATTGGCTGCAACTGTTCCAGTGAATTATATAGGGAAAGCCCTCCTGCTATGGCAAGGGCACTCCCGCTGTAGGCAATAAACTGCCTTCTGTTCATAAGTCTGCCTCCTAACCGGGGAATGCCTATGCAGTGTCCTCGTCCCCGCTTTGATTGCTTTTTTACTGCTTTGTTCATCCTGATCGTTAGCCGGACCGCAGCATAAGTTTTATACACTTTTATATAATTAGTTTCAATAAACTAACTATTTATTTTATATAAACCCGCTTAGCCGCGGGTCATCTGATTTATCACTTTATTTAAAAGAAAAGTAAAGGTGCTTTGTTCTCTCTCATCCAGCATGGCTAAAATAGAAGCGGCAAACTGACGATAGCCCTTGTCTTCCAGTTCAATCACTGCCTTACCCTTTTCCGTCAGACTGACATACACAACACGTAAATCGTCCTTGGATATGACTTTTTCAATATAGCCACACTGTAAAAGCTTATTAACCGTTACGGTAACTGTAGATTTTTGTACACCAAACAGCTCGGCCAGCTCCGTAATTGTGACATTAGCCCGTTCGCTGATTACATGCAGATAATGCAATTGGGTTATTGACAAATTGAACAGCTCTTTCGAGTCCGGCGTATCTTCCTTATAGCGGCGCATGCTCTCCCGCATTGATTCCGATATGATGTTGATTGCTTTAACAATGACTTCCTCTTGCTGCATAGGGATACCTCTTGATTAGTTAGTTTTATACAACTAATATAATTCTGTCCTTACTTATTGTCAAGCTTGCATTCTTCACACATAAAAAAATCAAAACAACTTTTTTACTACAATTTCGTACTACACCGGCGAACCGGCTTCTCATTCCCATTAGCTCGGCATATTTTCAAAAGTAACATATCCACCACCCAAAACAGCAATATTGTTGAACTAAATTTTCCATCGGCAGGAAGACTAAACGGTGTAGCGGGAATATATAAATGATACTCATCATGTGGAGTCATAAATTGTTCATAACAGAAAGAGCTGATTATTGTGGACCTAGCCATCGTATTTATCCTCTTCTTTACTTCCCTGCTCTTTAGCGTTTACCAGGGAATCGCTATACTTTATCCGCTTCTCCTGGGACTCATCTGCTTCCTGCTACTCTCCCGCCGCCGGGGATATCCCATTTCCCATTTGCTGGCCATGATGCTGGACGGCTCGAAGAAGTCCTTACTTGTAATCAAAATCTTTGTACTGATTGGTGCCCTGACTGCTGTCTGGAGAGCTTGCGGAACCATTTCATTCATCGTCTATTATGGAATAGCTTTTATCAGCGCAAAGTACTTTCTATTATCTGCTTTTCTGTTGTGCTGCCTGGTTTCATTCCTGTTGGGAACCTCCTTCGGTACAGTGGGAACGATCGGTATTGTGCTTATGGTTTTAGCTAAAAGCGGCCAGGTGGATGTCAACATGACGGCAGGAGCTATCATTGCCGGCGCTTATTTTGGTGATCGTTGTTCTCCCATGTCCTCAAGCGCCAATCTGATAGCCCTATTAACCAATACCGACCTGTACATAAACGTAAAAAACATGCTAAAAACCTCGTGGCTGCCCTTTGCGCTATCCGTCATTGGCTATCTGTATTTAGCTAGTTTTAACCCCCTCACTGTTTACGATAATACAATGGCCCAGGAGATATTCACATCTTTTAATTTGAACATGATTGTACTGTTTCCCGCCATCATTATCCTTCTCCTGGCCCTTTGGCGGGTTGATGTGAAACGGTCCATGGCCATCAGCATTATAGCCGGTATCTTAATTGGCTACTTTGTTCAGGGTATTTCTTTTTTCCCTATGCTGAAATATATAATCTGGGGTTACAGTATGGAGAAAAACGGCTTCTTTGCTGATATCATACAAGGCGGCGGCCTAGTTTCCATGCTGAAAGTTTCTCTCATTGTGCTGATTTCTTCCGCTTACTCAGGCATTTTTAAGGGGACTGGCCTCTTGAATGACCTGGAAGAGCTTTTTGAGAAACTTAGCAAAAAATTACAGGTATACCCGTCGCTTATTCTGTCCAGCCTGGCAGCGGCCGCTTTCAGTTGCAATCAAACCTTGGCAGTTATGCTTACCCATCAGTTTTCCAGTAAAAGCTATGAAGTCAGGCGCTTGAGCAGATATCGACTGGCGGTTGACCTGGAGAATACAGTTATTTTAATCTCTGTTTTAATTCCGTGGAATATTGCCGGAGCCTTTCCTGCGGCAGCATTATCGGCGGATGCCGGCTTCATACTCTATGCGTTCTACCTGTATCTCGTTCCCCTGACTAATTTATTTGTATCCAAGCCTTCGGCCGCTAAAGCAACTGACAGTCTCACCCGAAATGCCGGAAATAGCGAAGAGACCTAAACCATACTGCAATTGGTTCAGGTCTCCCTTTGCGTTAACCCGGATTAGCGATGATCGGACGAGTGAGGCTGTCCGTTCTCAACCGTTTCAACCTTGTCTGAAGAATTGCCAACAGAGTCCGCAAATTTCTTGATCGTTCGCCGCATCTGTTCCTGGTAATACCCTGTCAAGGCCAGCATCTCGGTATTCATAAGGAAATCCACTTGTTTCTCCTTTTGTCCGTTTGTCGCCTTTCCCACACCACCGGTAGAACCATCACTTGCCGTTGTTCCAACCTGGCCGGTCTCCTGATTGGATTCCTTGGTGCCATCCGCTGCTTGCTTGTCTTTCTTATCTGTTTTTTCTTCCGAACTCTCACCAATTAAAATTTTCATATTTTTCCCGATTACTAAATAAGTGTATACCCGGCCGCCCTCTTTAACGGTAAGATACTTCCAGCCGCCGGAAGAACTGCTGTCTGTCGCCGACGACTGGCTTTGGTTCCCATAATTAGCCTGATTTTGGGTTAATGCCGAAATACCCTGTATGTCCATATCGCTCTCACACTTCTCCCTGATTTTTACATTCTAATTTATTTATCGTAGTTTCTAAAGAATTCTTAAATATTCTTTCATCTGTACCAATTTTCAGGTAACCCGGATTAGATTAAAATTAATTTTTATCTCTTTTATATTTTTAGAATAATATTCTTTATTTATAGTAATATAAAGAATATTATTCTCATTTTATATCAATACATAGAATTTCATTCTTTACTTTCTTTTAACATCAGAATTATAATTAATCCAAGGCGGTGATATTCTTGGATACGATAGACAAAAAAATTCTTTCCTTACTACAGTCCAATGCCAGAATGTCGAATGCGGACATTGCCCGAGAAATTAAACTGGCGCCTTCGGCAACGCTGTCCCGCATACGCAAGCTGGAAGAAGAAGGTGTCATCCTCGGCTATGAGGCGCGGCTCAATCCTCATGTACTGGGAGCCGACATGCTTGCTTTTGTTTTGGTCAAAGTAACCGGCGACAAAGATATCGAAGCTGACCTGGCAGCTATCCCCGGCGCGCAGGAAATACATAATATTGCCGGCGACGATTGCTATTTGCTTAAAATCCGGACGAAAAATACCGAGGCCCTGAGTAAATTATTAAAAGAAAAGGTACGGGGCGAGTCCATATCCACCAAGACAATTATTGTACTTGCTACCTTAAAGGAAACCGGTCAGCTTGTCTTATAAATGATAGTTAGGAGATTACAACCATGAATGTTTTTAGATCACTTTCCTATCCCATTCTATTGGCTTTACTGGCAGTTTACTTTGCCTGGGGCGGAACCTATCTGGCCATGCGTATTGCGGTGGAAACCATGCCTCCCTTTCTGTTGGCAGGCATCCGCTTCATCACAGCCGGGCTGTTGCTATATCTATGGGAAATGCTCAAAGGCACCAAAACGCCAACAAAATACCACTGGCGCAACGCTGCGATCAGTGGCGGCATGATGCTGCTAGGCGGCAATGCCTTGGTCGCCTGGGCTGAACAAACGGTTTCCTCCGGCATTGCCGCGCTCATCGTGGCCACCGTACCTTTATGGATGACCTTATTCGCCTGGTTGCGGTACGGAGAGTCCAAGCCGACTCTGCATATTCTTGCCGGCTTGGGACTGGGTTTTCTGGGACAAATCCTGCTGATAAGCAACTCGTGGAATAGTGCCGGCTATCACACTGCGCCGCTTACCGGCTATCTTGTTTTGACTTTGGCCGCACTGTTCTGGGCGGCAGGCTCCGTCTATTCCCGCAAGGCCCAGTTGCCGGCTTCTTCCTTTATGTCGATAGCACTTCAGAATATTGCCGGCGGCGGCTTATGCCTGCTGGTTGGCCTGTTGGCCGGTGAACCGGCAAAATTGCAGTTGGCCAGTCTTTCAGTTTCTTCTCTGCTGGCTTTAGCCTATTTAATTTTCATCGGTTCACTGATCGGCTTTAGCGCCTATATCTGGGTACTGAAAAAGGCCGAACCTTCCCTCGTTTCCACCTATGCCTACGTCAATCCCTTAGTGGCTGTATTTCTGGGCTATGTTTTTGCCGACGAGCCACTCACGGCACATATCGCCCTGGCCGCCGGCATAATCGTACTGGCCGTCATCTTAATTACCAAAACACCCAAACCCGCACACCGGCCCTCCCCCAGCACTGGCTGCCCGTTTTCCGGCCTGGACGGTGAGGGAATATAATCCACGCAGGAAAATATTCCTAATTGCCGAATATATGATAGATAATAAGTTCTTTAAGGTCTTGATACCAATAGCAAGGGAAGTTATGGGGAAAACCTATACTATCGAAAACTTTGACCGTGTTTTGATGGAGATGATATCGTGCTAACCTGGAATGAAAAAAGGCAATTGACTAAGCTTGCCGCCTGGTATTATATAGACGGATGGACCCATGAACAAATTGCCGCCAAACTGGGTGTTTCCCGTCCGGTTGTCTCGAAGCAGCTACAGAAAGCAAGAGACCTCGGAATTATTGACTTTTATATCGAAAGTGAAACGGAAACAACACTGAGTTTGGAAAATAAGCTAAAAAAGAAATTTGAGCTAACTTATATTAAGGTTATTCCCAATAATACAAACCTGAGTTCCTTAAAAGCCCATATTATGAAGGCCGCCGTACAATACCTTACTACACGGCTACCCCACATTGCCTCGCTGGGAATCGGCTGGGGAAATACTATGTTTGATTTGGTTGCTGAGTTTCCCTACCGTCCTTTTGCCAGCTTACATATCGTCCCCTTGATTGGCGGAATTAGTGCCTCAACTAAAAAAATTCACTCGAATGACCTGGTAACACAACTAGCCAAAAAGCTAATGTGCAGTTATTCCTATCTCTATTCCCCTTTCCTGGCCACGACTTTGGAAATGAAAGAACAACTCCTGCAGATTCCCGAGATTGCGCAAACCTTGTCGGAAGCCAGACAGGTCGATCTTGCTGTAGTCGGAATCGGCGTTGCCAGTAAGTCGGCAACCCTTAGCAAGGTAGGCTACTTGTCAGAAGAGGACGTGCTTGCCTTAGAAAAATCAAATGTTGCCGGTGATATTACTTCCTGTTTTTTTGACAAAACGGGAAATGAAATCTCCTGTTCCTTTAATTTGCGAACCATTGGAATTGGCCTGAAAGAATTGCGGGCCATTCCGGAAGTGGTTGGCATTGCTTATGAAAAAGAAAAGGTGGCAAGTGCCTATATTTCATTAAAACATAAGTACCTGAATAGCTTTATCACCAACGAGGACACTGCGCTTTCCCTGTTAAATATGCCTTAAGTAAGTTCATAAATAAAACGGGCTGTCAAACTTCACCGGGAAGTTCGGCAGCCCGTTTTGGCTTTCTTACGCAGCATTACTTATTATACATAGCATCTTGTTCCTTACGCAGTTTGTAAATCAGAGTATCCTGGTCCAGTTCCACCATATCCCTGGTCAGAAGCTGGCCTTTTTTAGCAGGTTTCAACATACGGGTTTTCTTGGTCACCAGGCCATAAGGTACATAGCCTTTTGCCTTCGCTTCCACCGCCGTCGCGATGGAACCATAGGTTGTGAAACCGCCAATGCCATCAATCGTTTGTCCTGCCTGCAAGTCGGTTTTGGCCACCGTGATGCATTCGCTGACAAGACCGTCAATCGGCACAATGGTGGATTCTCCGTCAATCACGGTCTTGGCAACAGTCAGCGGTGTTTCCAGATTGCACAGATGGTAAGGACGGTATAAAATCCATAAAGGACCATTGCCCATGCTATGATAACGCATCTGGTAAGCAATTTCTTCATTCTCGGTGGAAACAGCCACAAATACGCCGGGGGCAATGCCATTTACATATTCGACGACCCCATATTGATGTAAAATGCCGCCATCTTTTTTCAGTCTGTATAAATCCGGCAGTTCTTTAAGTCCCGCCGCAATACCATGCCCGCCGATTATATCGGGAATCAGGCCGGTTGCGTTAGACATAGCCGTCATTTCCACCATGGTCTTCGTACCGTCTTTAAATGCGCAAAGCATTTTGGGGCTCATTTTCCGGCGGGTAGCCTCTTCGAGGACGGTATCGGGGTTGCAATCATAGTCCAATTTATTGTTTTTGCCTTTCCCCATCACTTTTACATCCATACCCATGGCTTTGGCAAAACAATACAGCTCCATGACGGCCCCCGGTTCGTCACCGGCAGATCCGGTGTAGATAACCCCGTGTTGATCAGCCAGTTTTTTCAGGTATGGTCCAATCACTACGTCTGTTTCCACATTCAGCATGACCACATGTTTGCCGTTTCTGATGGCATCTGTTGCAATTTTAGCCCCTACATCCGGTACCCCGGTCGCATCAATGGCACACTCTACCAAATTAGCCTGCGAAATAAAGTCCGCCTGCGTGGTAGCCACATATTTCCCTGCCTCCATTTGTTTATTGGCCTCGGCAAGGTTATCCACCACAGCAATTTGGTCGTCGGTAATTCCGGCGTAATGAAAGGCGTTAACCACATTTTCCACATTGATATCGGATACAATGGCCGGCATGATTCCCTGCATCAGGACCATTTGGGTTACCATACCGCGTCCCATTTGACCTGCTCCAACAATGCCTGTCCGAATGATCTTACCATCCTGCTGGCGTTTCATTAGTTTTTGATTCATATTTAACATATTCTGATCCCCTTCGTTTTTTTTACACACCTATTGTTGTCTGCCTTGCACGCAAACAGCCTTGATTAGAATGTAATCGTTAGCAGCACCGTAAAGGGCCGCTAACGATTACAAGCTTTTTATCTATTTTGAAAGATATTCGTTAATTATACGTTTCCCCAGGATACTGGGGGAATTTCCGAAATTGCCAACGGTTGACCCCGCAATATGGGGGGTTATCGTAACGTTTTCCAGTGTCAGGTATGGATGATCCTCAGGCAGCGGTTCTTTCTCAAAGACATCGACTGCCGCCCCGGCAATGAGTTTTTGCTGCAGGGCTTCAATTAAATCCTGCTCATTGATTAAGCCGGACCGGGCGCTATTAATAACCACGGCGTTCTTTTTCATTTTGCTAAAATGTTCTTTATTGAGCATATTCTTAGTCTCCGGCGTTAAACGGTAATGCATGGAAATAATATCGGCCTGTCTTACCAATTCATCCAGTGATACCTTGGTATCCGGTGACGCACCTGTATAATAGTCGTCGAAAAAAATGATGGTTCCGCCAAATGGCCGGATTAAGCTGGCTACCCGCTGGCCAATAGCCCCATAGCCGATTAAGCCTACGATGGATTCCTTAAGCTCCGGAGCAAGCACTCCATTGGGATACTGTTTTTCCCATTTTCCTTCTTTCAGCTTTTGGTTGGCACGGGCAATATTTCTGATCTCGCTGAGGATGAGTCCTACGGTAAACTCGGAAACACTGGTATTGCTTCTTCCCGGTGTATTGAGTACGGTTATTCCTTTTTCCCGGGCATAAGCACTATTCACATTCTCAATACCCGCCCTCAGCACACCAATACATTTCAATTTTTTTGCTTTATCGATAACTTGTTTTCCAACCGGAGCAAATTGAGTAATAATCAAATCGTATTCTTCAAGGCCGGCCAACAATTCTTCCGGCAACAAAACGGCTTCGCTGCCCTGCTTCTCCAGCCGGATATTATCCTGTTGCAAAGCTTCTAAATCCTTATGCTTCCACTGTCTAACCGTAATATCAATATTTTTTTGTGTTAGCTCTTGAAGGCCTTTTTCCATCATGGTTTCGTCAATAAATAAATCAGCAATTGCCAAGCATTTCAGCATCGGGTTTTCTCCTCTCTATTTAACAGTCAGTCCGCGTTCAGTATAACCGAAACCCTGTAATTACCGGGATTGGCCTTTTCAAATGCTTCCTGTATTCTAGCCAGAGGAATTTTCTCTTCCACAAGTTTAGAAACATCGACCCGCTTTTCATTTAACATGCGGGCCGCATTGTTGTAGTCGTCAAGATCCGAACCGAAGGTTCCAATCAACTCAATTTTTTTATAATGAATCATATTCGGATCAATTGTCATTTGCGGCGCAGGATAGCCTGCAGCAAACAGGGAAATTTTTGCATCCCGCTTTTTAATCATTTCCAGTGCCTGGTTATTAGCGGCGGTCGCGCCTACCGCCAAAATGACAATGTCGGCTCCCTGCCCGTTGGTAAACTCCATAACTCTTTGCACGGGATTTTCCGTTTTCGCATCGATGACTTCAAAGCCCATACTCTTTGAAATGTCTATTTTTTTATCCATCATCTCGGAAACAATGACCCGCCCTCCCATGGCTCTGGCGACCTCGGCATTTAGCAGGCCCATGGTCCCGGCACCGATAACCACCACAGTATCTTTTCCCGGACGAATACGAAGTTTTTTCATATTGTGCAAAACAGACCCCAAAGGTTCAACGAAAGCCGCTTCTTCCGGTGGCAGATCAGGACTCATTTTTACAAAGCTTTTGGCTTTACGGATAAAATAGTTAGCAAAACCAAACAAGCCGTAATACTCATCTGAATAATTCTTGCCGAACATTTCGATGTTTTGGCAATTGGTTATTTCTCCGGCTTTGCAGTTATCACATATACCGCAGTAATCGTACAGAATACTGACGCGATCGCCGGTCTCAAAAGCGTTTCCTACCTCCTGTCCTTTGGCAATGACAACTCCGGAGCATTCATGACCGCCGGCCATCGGATAACCCTGATGCTCTCTAAGGCCCTGCCATTGCTGGTAATCAGTCGTACAAATATTACATGCCTCTTGTTTTACCAATAACTCGTCGGCTTTCAGTTCCGGCAGTTCTCTTTCCCGGACTTCGGCGGCTCCTTTCTTCGTTAAACATCCAAATGTAATTTTGTTTGGTATCATCGAATTCTCCCCCTCATATAAATTTGGCTACGGCGGCACATCCCGGCACAGAAACCACACGTCAGTCCGGTTCGTCTTAGGGATAGGCTTTAAAATTATCGCTGCCCCATGCAACCGGTGCCATTATAACTGCAGAATCAAACTAGTTCTCCAACCGGCAAGCAGCCTGCTTAATCTTATGGAAACAGTAAAATATCGTACTGTCGCTGGAAAGAAAAGAAGAAGAAAATTCTTTTAAGTGTCTCATATGGTCACAGAAAAAGCGCTCTATAACCATATGAGACTGTTTGCCCTACTCTTTTTCCAGTTTTGTCAGCTTACTTATCCGTATCAATCCATATGGTGATCAGATAGCAAGAATATTTCTATAGTCCGAAGGAACACAGATAGGCAACGATTACGGCAATCGGACCGGTTATAACCCGGGAAAACAAGATCGCCGGGACACCGTTAGAGATTGTTTTGGGTTTAGCCTCGCCCAAAGTCATTCCCACCGGTGCAAAATCGCATCCAACCTGAGAGTTGATGGCGAATAGCGCAGGCAGGGCATAATGGGCCGGAATGGTCCCTTTTGCTATTTCAGAACCAATCAGGATGCCGATAACCGCCGCAATGACTGCCCCAGGCGCAAGCAATGGCGATAAAAAAGGCAGGCTGGTAATCACACCGAGAATAACCAGGCCGATCAAACTACCGGCCAGGGGCGATAACCCTGTGGCAATGATATTGCCTAAACCCGTGTAGTTGATGATACCAATTAAAGTAGCCACGAAAGCCATAAAGGGCAGGATATTGGTCATAACGGTATCAATCGTCTCCCGGCCGGCTTGATACATAATGTTAATAAACGAACCGGCTGCTCTTCCGATCTTATCGATAAAACCGATAATCCCTGATTTTTTTTCCTCGGCGGAATAAGCTTGACTGGCTATTGCCGAAGCAGCAGCTTCTTTTCTATTGTCCGCTTCGTGGGACACTGTTTTTCTTTCGGCCAATTCGACGCTTGTAGCGGCATCTAATAATTCAATATCATCCACCGTTGTGCCGGAAATAAAAATATCTTCTGTCATGAATTTAGCCAAAGGGCCTGACGGTGCCTGAAGTTTTACATTGATTGTCGGAATCCGCAGCCGGGGATAAGTCCCGCATCTTGCCGTTCCACCGCAATCAATAACAGCACATAAGGTTTCTTCCTTTTCAACAGGATTCTTAAAAGCGTCTACGGCTGTCGTTCCGGTTAATTCTGCAATTTTTTGAGCAACCGGATGAATCCCGCCGCCGGTAACGCAAATAACATATTTCTTCTGATCGTCGGGAGTAAGGATAAAAGGCCCTCCCCAGCCACCTTTTCCCTGGTATACTTTAACGCTTTGATATTTACTCATGATCATTGCCCCCCTTTATCAGTTTAGGTGTTACGCAGCTACCGTTTGTTTGGCCTCATTTCTTTTGGAGAGGAAATAGTTTATTTTTTCCGTAACAACGCCACGAATCAAAATGATGATAAATCCGGCCAAAAGATACCGTACAGCCAGTTCACTTTGATTTCCCACCTGGGCAAAGCCTTGGGCAACCCCCAGATAAACAAATAATTCAGCCGAGTTTGCATGAGGGAATAGCCCTAAAATTGGATGGACCATGGAAACTGTTGAATCATAATACGATGCTTTATGTTCTTCCTTTAAAAATCTCCCGAAGGTATAACACATAGGGTTTGTGAGAAAAAATACGGCAAGAAAAGGGATCAAGGTGTAGCGCAAAACAAAAAATCTTGTGCACTTTTGCATAAACCGGAAGACCCGTTCCTCATTGATTAGTTTGATGAGAGCATTTACCGTTAAAATCAATGAAATCAACAAGGGAACAATACCTGTTGCCAACCCGACGAAGGTATTGGCACCTGCCTGAAACATTCCAATAAACCCGGCAGACAACATGACCAGAAAATCCATTCTTTTTCCCCCTCACAATAGTTTTTTAGCATCCCGTTCGGTACAAATTAACCAAGTAAGAATTCAATCCGGCCGGATTGTTTAAATTGTTCTTATATCGAACAATTTAAACCAAAAGAATAGCATGTTATAATTTCAATGTCAATAACTTGAAATGAAAAAATTTTTAGAAAAATCAAATCTATGTTATGATAGCTTTAATAGCTAAATTTGGAATAAAGGAGTAAGAACATTGCTAGAGGCTGAAGAAAAGGCAGAGCTTATTAAAATATTAAATATGCATTTTATCGAGGGGTTGACTCAATCTCAGATTGCCAAAGCTTTTCAGGTCTCAAACACCATCATTTCCCGTAAAATAAATAAAGCCCGGGATAATAACTTAATTGATTATTTTTTCAAGGATGAAACTTCATTCACCGTAAATTTGGAACGCTTACTGGAAAAACAATATAAACTAAACGAAGTGATCATTGTTCCAACGGTAGGCAAAGATTTCGATATGATTGAATATGAAATTTCCAAAGCCGCCGTTTATTATCTCTTGAACAATATAAAAGCGATTCATTCAATCGGTTTAACCTGGGGAAAAGCGTTATGGCGCTTCACGAAAGAACTGCCTTTCCAAATGCACAGCCATTTGTCGATTGTGCCGCTTTGTGGCGGAATCGGCTCCTCCAGTCTCGAAATCCACTCCAATGCAGTGGTTTTTGAAATGGCCCAACACTTTTCCTGCGAATATTTGCAATTGTACGCTCCGGCAATCACCCGTAGTTTTGAGCTAAAACAACAATTGTCAAAGATGAGTGTTATTTCCACAATTTTGGACAAAGGTTCAAAAGTCGATTTAGCGGTTGTCGGCGTAGGTGACATGACTCCTTCCGGCACCTTACGCAAGTTAGGGTACCTAAAAGAAACGGAACTATTATATTTAAAAAAAGTGGGAGCCGTAGGTGATATAGGCTGCATGTATTATGATAAAGACGGAAATGAAATTGATTCCGATTTTAATAAAAAAGTGGTAGGCATCAGCCTGAATAAATTAAGGCAAATTCCCAATGTAGTGGGTATTGCTTATGGTATTCAAAAAAAGGAAGCCCTTTTAGGCGCACTACGGGGAAATTACATCAATACCTTGGTCATTGATAGCGATCTGGCCTTATTATTAAAAGAGTAACTTGAGCGACACTTCGGACAAAAAAGCTGCATTTGCTTGAAAGTTTGGTCCCATCCAAGAAATTTAGACAAAAAGCGATTGCAATACTTACTCTTGAAATTGCGACTTGAAAGTTTCTTTTTTATCTTTTTCTATCTATATTTTTGCCTACCGCTACAAAAGAAGAGGGATCGCAGACACTTTTTTCAAAAAGTCTCTTGCGATCCCTCTTCTTTTCTTTTTATCGCTAATCCAATTTTCTATTTCACTCTGTGTGCATCCCCGCCGGTCAGGTGCGTTTCGGTATATTTAGCAGGGAGTTCAACTTGTCCGGAACGCTTCAATTCTTGGTACAGAGTTTCCCGTTGCTCCTCCGTTAACTTCAAGACATCGGGATTAACCTCTGTCCATTCTTCCATATGGCTCTTAGGCATATCGCACCTCCTCTTTAAATACTACATTTATTATGCCCAAAAGGCATATGAAAAATCTTCACAAAAATCAAATGTTTTATTACAAAAAAACGCCCTGTCAGTCTAAGCCAACAGGGCAACTAAACGATTCTCTTATTATCATAGCCATCGCTTCCACCGTCAGGAAAGCACGGGGAATTGACCTTTCCCTTAAAAAACGCACTTACTGGCACGTTCAAGCATCACGAAAATTCTACAAAAACTGACACAATACCCCTTCAAGGACTGTATAGCGGCCGTGGGACTATCTATTGCTCCAAATAGCGGCATTTGCATATTTGCTGAAATAATGCAATTCCTGTATTATATGTTATTGTGATTATCAATCTCATTTGAAAAATGAAACTGAAATAGCTACCGATATTAACCAATTACAACATAGAACATCACTGTAATTATTTCAATTCCCAGGCGAGCAGCAATTTCTCGCCAGTTTTTGTTATCCTTGGGGCGGCTACGCATTAATTTTTTTTTCATCATACGCGGCGCAATGCTGCTTAAAAGCTTCTTTAAATTGGATTTTAGTCCAGCCACGCAAGTCCGGATCATTACTTTCCAGCAAATTCTTTAATACATCAATCATCATTTTTAAGTCGGGGTCGAAAATAGCCTCGACTTTTTGTGTTGTCAGATCCTGTTCATTCCCAGCTAGTATCCAGTCAACCGAATAATCAAATTTTTGATTGATAGCTTTTAAAGCAAGTGCCCCAGGCAATGATTTTCCTGTTTCCCAAGTACCAACATTTCCCTGAGAAACACCAAGTTCTTTAGCAAAATCAGCCTGTGAAAGGCCCGCCTCTTTTCTTATGGCTTTTAGTCTTTCTACAATTGCTTGTATCTCGCGGGATTCTTGCGACGCTTGCACCGTATCATCACCTTAAAATTAATCTAAAATTAGATCAATACCCTTGAGAATAATCTAATTTTAGATTATAATAGTCTATAAAGAAAAACTTGTTAATTTACTGTATTCAAAAAATACCACGTTTAATGAACGCAGCAAAAAGGTAAGACGAAAGTCAATTTAGCTCCGACAGATGATCGCTACCATTGTAGCAACTGGCATTAAAAAGATTCTCTCCAAGAAGGATTCCCCAAGAAAACCAGCTCCATGCATAATAAGAAAATCGGTCTTTTAACTTAAATTTAAAGTAATGATTTAAGGAGGTATAACATTTATGCAACCTAATGAAATCCGGGCTGAACTACTCCTAAAAGGCATCCGCCCCGCTATGATTGCCAACCAACTGCAGGTTAGCCGCGCCGCAGTCAGCAATGTGATCAGCGGCAAATTCAAAAGCATACGGATACAAAAAGAAATTGCCCAGCGCATCGACCGCACAGTTAAAGAAATCTGGCCGCAATGGACGATATGAAAGGCAACTACCTTATTTTATTTTTATTCTCTACTTAACAAATTAATCCTTCAAAAGCAACTTTTTAAAAGGCTTTACAGTGTCGTACGAGTCCTGCCTGGAGATTATGCAATGGTAAAAGGAAGAGAAAGGCAAACGCTGTCATCCGATTTCGCCCGGCCTCTGTTTTTATCTACTATCCATTATGTAAGTCAAAAAACTAAACATCCCGGGTAGAAGGCACCCGCTCCCAGAACTATCAGAAACAATCGCCTTTCCTTAGTCAATGCAAAGGAGAGATAGTATGGATAATAAGAAACAAAATAAAGAAAATATTCTGGGATATGTAACTCATAATGTATTCGATAAATCCGGAAGGCTGCTACTGACGGAAGGTACCCCTCTCACCCTAAAAGTTGTTCAAAAACTGGAAGAAAGAAAACTTAGCTTCCGGATCTCAGCAGTACCTCTGGGGCATAATCCCGCTAAGTCAAAGCCCGTTTCGCTGCAAGCCAAAACGACAAAACCGTTTAGAGTACCCCAAAGACTGGATAAGAAGTTTGAAAGACTGAATGGAGAAAGTATCAGTCATGCAGCGAAGTATATGAACTGGATTCTACGTCAAATACATGAGGACGTATTTTTAAACAATAATATAAAAATACTGGCTCAGGGCCATAAAGCCAATTATTCACACTCGATTAATGTGGCCTTAATCTCCGTTGCCATCGCGCGTAAACTAAAATACAATAAAATATCACTGCATGAGCTTGCTCTAGGTTCCCTCTATCATGATATCGGAAAAATATTATTGCCTAAATCGGTATTGGATGATATTGCCGGCGTGTGTGACGGACAAACATTAATTTATCAGCAGCACACGGTACTGGGCAGCGATTTATTGGCTGCCAATAAGCTTCCGGAAGGTGTCTATTTAATCGCACGGCAGCATCATGAAAAACATTCCGGAAATGGATATCCTAACGGCATTAAGGGAAATGACATTCATCTTAATGCAGCTATTGTAGCTGTTGCAGACACATTCGACCGATTAACCTCGGCTATTTTCCACCGGAATGTTCTCTCGCCTGATGAAGCAATCAAACAAATCGTGCTTGCCCAAGGAATTGACTATCCGCCTCAGGTGATAGACATGTTTGTCGAATTATTTAATACCGATTAAGATAATATTTTAATGATTGCAAAGAATAGTCTTTTTTTAATTGTTTTAGTTTACTTAACATATTGTCAAGCTATATACTTATATTAAAGTAATGCCTAGAACTGAGGACGATGATTATAGTGAGAAAAGCACTTTCCGCGTTATGTTCCGTATGCGATATAGAAATGATCAATATGGGCAATAACCAAACACATCTTTTCGTTTGCCCCAAGTGTCAAAAAAATCTGGGTCCATTCACCGATATATACATTAATCAGGAACAATTAGACATGCGGTATAAACTGGAAAAGGCTGTCATGTATCTTCGGAAGATGAATAATAAATAGCATATACTAATTAGGCAATAATTACCTTTGGGAGCAGCCATATATTTGGCTCCCAGAGGTAAGACAAACCCGGTTTCCAGCCTCGAAGGCTGGAAACCGGGTTTCATATTACATAACACTGATTTCTCTTTTCATTCATAAGAACCGCTCTTTTTTTCTATTGCTCCATATAGGAAAGCGCTTTGGTGCGCACTTGAGACAATTCGCAATATAAGTTTTTGCCGGGACATAAAGTTGCGTTCAAGTCCCGGTGGCCACGCACACTGCGATTATCCGGGGAAAGCTGATAGATGTGGCTTAAAGCTGCTATCAGCCTGGCCGCCCGGTCAAGCTGAACATCGGTAGGTACAATTTCTTCAAAGTTGCCGTCCAGCACGATGCCAATAGAGGATTGGTTAAAGCCATAGGTATGGGCCCCTACGGTATCTCTGGGCCGCCCCCGCTCTATCGTGCCGTCTTGGTGGACGACGTAATGGTAACCAATCCCCGACCAGCCGTTGCGCAAGTGAAAGCGGTGGATTTCTGCCGCCGACTCGGCGGCGGTGCCCATGCCAACATGGTGAATCACAATCAAATCAGTGACTTCCCGGGTCGCCAGAGGACCAAAGGCCAGATTAGCTTCCTGAATGTCTAAATCTCTTTCTTTAATAGCCGTCGGACCACTGAAGTTTCCCGCGTCAATCCGCAGCCGGCTCCTGCCGGCGCGAAGCACCGACGGAATCAGGGAATACCGCAGTTCCGGCAAAACAGCTTGGTTCCTGGCAATCAACCGGACAGAGCAATCCTGCGAATTGACTGCTTTTACTTCCACCTGCTTAATGTATGGATTGTCATACTTCATTGCCCCGGCTAAATCACCGGGCCGGCAGTTTTTTATCAAAAACAGGAAGCCAACGGAAGCCTGCTGCGGAATAATTTCGGGAATACTCGAGATCAACAGCTCAAACCGGAAATAATTCTGGTTGCTGCCCGCCGGGTTCTCCAGCTCAGCCTGGACACTTAACAGCTTAGCCGGCTGTTCTTTAGCCAGAACCGAGTATATATCCAACAAATTTTGTCCGAACCAAAGGGCCGAACATGCACCAAAAGTACTTTGCAGAAAACTTCTCCGATTCATCTAATAAACCACCAATTCTATGTTACTTTATTCCATTCTATTTCGCTCTGATTTCCCATATCCCTGTCAGCGCACAGGTGGTAAAGAATGGTAATACAACACAAAAAATAACCGCTGATACAGCATGATCAACGGTTATTGGTCACTGCTAACAGGGTAGACGACGAATCACGGCAAACCACATTTTGGGTCCCCCTGCCGGAAAGGCTTCGGAATGTTCAGCCAGAAATGCCGGATTGATTTCGCCAACGACTTGCCGTATCGACTCAACCTCCCAGCCATCCGCAAAAACATCGGACAACGCCTGCCTGGAAATGCCCCCTTCCGGAGCCTCTTCCGTAAAGCTCAATAAGAAAAGTCTTCCGCCCGGCTTTAACACATGGGCCAATCCCTGCACATACAGTTTTTGCTCCTGCTTCTGTTCTGCTCCCGTATATACATGAAACAGGCCACTGTCAATCACGCTGGAAAAACGTTCGTCCCAACTGACCAGAGTCATTGCGTCTTTCACCAGAAAGCGTACGGACAAATCCTTGCCGGCAGCCTTTGCCTGAGCCAGTTGAATCGCTTTTTCCACAAAATCAATCCCGGTAACATCATGTCCCTTAGCTGCAAAGAAGATTGACGTACTGCCAGTACCGCAGCCAACATCAAGCACCGGGCTTTCGATTTGGTCGCTCACCGTTAAAAAAGGCGTCTGGGGTCTGCCAATGTCCCAGGGAGGAGCCGCCTGATAGTGTTCCACAAAGCCTTCATGGGCTGAACTATAGTTTTTCATTGACGCCGGATCGTATTTCATACTTTCTTCACTCCTTCACAAAGTAATTGCTGAAAGAAAAATAAATCAGTCTGTTAAAACCGTTCTCCCGGCCATTCACCGGGCCTTCTATGGCGGCTATCCCACTCATGAGGGTGTGGCCGATGCCCAAAGAAGTCCCCTGGCTCACCGGCAACTGTTTTTTGCAGCGCAGCAATGACACGCTCCAGATAACCGGCCAGTACTTCCTGTTCCTCCTGGTTTAAGCACTGAAACATATCGTCGGCAGCAAGCTCTCTGGCCCGTCGTTCCTCGCTCGCCGCAGCGGCTGCCGCTCCTTCGGCGGTTAACTGAATTTCCATGGCCCGCCGGTCTTCAGCGGAAGGTGTCCGTCTAATATAACCATTCGACTCCAACTTAGCCAGCAGCTCTCCCATCGATTGCGGTCTTATACCAAGCAAATAAGAAAGTTTCTTTTGACTCATTTCCGGCTGCAGCTTAAGCAACGCCAAAATTCTGCCCTGGCCACGAAACGGGTCATGCTGCTGACTGGCTCCCATTTGATGATGCTTCTGCATAAACAGGCGGCTAAGCAGGATAAACTTTTCCGTCAAATTATAGCTTGTTTCTTCCATTGTACTCATCCTTTTCAAATTTTATTAAGGTACCTTATCTATATAGTACAGGTACCTTAATAAAATGTCAAGATGTTATTTAGCTGACAAGTATCCCTCTTCTTTCCAGCAAGAATGCCGTCACCTGAGCTCAGGGCAGCGGTGACGGCATTGGTTGTACCATTATTCCTGTGTTTTTGCTTTCTTACCCGACGAAGAAATCCCATGTTATACCGGCAGGGTTGAACCACCAGCTAGATCAAACGGTATTTTCTAAGCAGTTCTTCCAGCACCGTACCCGAGATTTTTCGCAGCATTTTTTTCTCCATTACGTGCAATAAGAAAGGCAGCTTTATGTCAGTCAGCTTTTTGCCGTCCATCATCTTAGACATCGCGTCCAGCAAGACCCGGATATCGTAGCAGGAACCAAAAACCTCCGGTACACCCCTATCCACATCCAGCAGCGTATACACTGCCTCCATGGCCGTCCGTACAGAATACTCGGTGGTAAACACGGTATCGCGCACCGTATCGGCAAACTGTCCGATAAAGGCAAAATTCACACTGCCCTCCGGTACCACCTTCGGCCGGTCCCCCGCCTTCCGGGGCATGAAAAAGGCAGTAATGTACGGCATCATACAGGGAATACAATGGGCCGAACGGGCTGCCAAATCGGCAATCTGCTGTTCCGGTACTCCCAGGTGGTACAGCCATTCCTCTACAATCTCCCTGCCGGTACATTCGCTCATCGGTTTTTTGATGTAATTGCCGGGAACATCGGTAAATAAGCCATAAAGCCAGATAACCAGTTGTTCTTTAGGCTGCTCCTTAAAGTGGGGCTGGCGGTTTAAGGTATAGCTCATCAGCCAGTTTGAGTCCTTTACGGTAATAATCCCGCCGGTAACAACCCTGCCGCTAAAAGGATCACGCTTAGCGATTTTCTGAATATACGGAGGAATCCGGTCATCGAGAGTGGTAATGGTGGCCGATTCCCAGTTGGTGGCTTTTATATCGGTGCAAAAGGTATCGGGGTTTCCAAACGCCGGGTCTTGCCGGGCAATACGGCGCCAAAGTTCCCAACAGCCGCCGGTGTCTGTATTCAACCTGGGCGCATAGTGATCATCACCATAGGTGGAGTTTTCCGTACAGCTCCCGTTAGTAATAAAGACCAGATCATTTTCCGTCAATTCGATGACTTCTTCCCGGTCATCACGCTGGTAGAGAATTTTACCGGCCGTCTTTTTGCTGCCGCGAATATCAAAAATTACATTGATGACTCTGCTGTTATAGTGAAACTGCACCCCATGAGCGGTAAGATAGGAAACCAACGGGCGGATTAACGATTCATACTGGTTGTATTTCGTGAACTTCAAGGCCGAGAAGTCGGGAAGGCCACCGATATGATGAATAAAACGCTGGAGGTATAGCTTCATTTCCAAGGCACTGTGCCACTCTTCAAAAGCAAACATGGTCCGCCAATAGAGCCAGAAATGAGAGCTAAAGAATTCGTCCGTAAAAACGTCGCATATCTTCAAATCGTACAAATCCTCGTCGCTGGTCATAAAGACTTTCATAATTTCCAGAGCAGCCTTTTCACTTAAGCCGAATTTCCCGTCCGTATGAGCATCCTGTCCGCGTTTTTCCGTCACTCGCATGAGCGAATAATTAGGGTCTCGCTTATTCAGCCAATAAAACTCATCCAACACCGATATGCCTTCCGTCTCCAGCGAGGGGACCGACCGGAACAGGTCCCACAGGCATTCAAAATGATTCTCCATCTCACGGCCGCCGCGGATGATAAACCCTTTCTGGCTGTCATGAATTCCGTCACAGGCACCGCCGGCAATCGGAAGCTCTTCCAGAATATGAATACGATCCCCCTGCATCTGTCCGTCCCGAATCAAAAAGCAGGCGGCCGCCAAAGAAGCCAACCCGGAACCGACAAGATAGGCCGACTTATTGTCCACACCCACCGGTTTCTGCGGCCGGGCAAAAGCCTCATAATTTCCACTGCTATAGTACAAGCTTCATCCTTCCCTTCTTCGTTCACTCAAAGTGAGTCAACAGTTTTAGCACGGCCAAACAAAAAACTCCTGCGTAACACGGTCTGGGAATAAACCGGAAATCCATTACTATTGCGCCGGACTATCTTTTTTTGCGCAAGACAGCCTTTGCTACTGGTCATTATGTGCAGTTTAAGGAAAAATATTTAACCCTATTACAGGAACCCCCGCACCGTACTATTTTTAGCCGCTCCGCCCCTAAGGACAAGGATCTGATTCCTGCCCACCAATAAAATCAAATAACTCCCGCCGGATTTTTTAAAGTCCAGCAGGAGTTATTTCCCCGATACCTATTCTGCCTGTACAAACCGCTCCGGATAGGTCCAGCCGCATTGTTTGCCCCAGGTTTCCAAAACGTCAAACACCGGCAGCAGTCCCTTGCCCAGCTCGGTCAACGAGTATTCAACCCTTGGCGGTATTTCGTTGTACTGATGCCTGTTAATAACACCGGCTTCCTCCAGTTCCTGCAAGGTCTGAGCCAGCATAACATTGGAGATACCGTTTAGCTGACGCCGCAGCTCATTGAACCGGACCACCTCCTGTTTGGCTACTTGCCAGATGACATGCATCTTCCATTTTCCACTTAATAATTCGATGGTATATTCAATGGGACAGGGTATCGACGAGAGTTCACGTCTTTTCATAATAACCTCCGCTCAATAATCTACAGTAAGTTTTTATTAAGTATGTAATAAAAACTTTAGTACTTGTTTATTTCTTAGTGCCATGCTAGTATTATAGCCAATTAGACATATATTGTAAATAGGAGGAGTTGGTTATTATGAAAATTGCGTTAATCGGAGCCACAGGCTTTGTCGGTTCTAAACTGGTCGGTGAAGCGCTCGCCCGAGGCCATCAGGTGACGGCCATCAGCCGGGACACCAGCAAATTGACCCGCCAGGACGAAAAACTGATCCCCGTCTCGCTGGATATCAACGATACCGGCGCGCTGACCGCTTTATTCAAGCAGCAGGATGCTGTCATCAGCGCGTTTAACTCGGGCTGGAAAAACCCCCATCTGTATGAGGATTATAAGAAAGGCTACGCGTCCATTCTGGCGGCGGCCAAAAGCTCCGGAGTAAAGCGCATTCTGATTGTGGGCGGCGCGGCAAGCTTGATCCTTCCCTCCGGCGAGAAGGTATATGACGTACATATCCCGGAAGACTTTAAAACAGCGGTCCGGGGCCCAATGGAACTGCTGGAAGAACTGCGTCAGGAAAAGGAACTGAACTGGACCTTTATCAGCCCGGCGCCCAATTTGACCGCCGGCGACAAGACCGGACACTTCCGGCTTGGTAAAGACAATCCGGTCACCGATGAAAAAGGGGAAAGCCATATTTCGGTAGGTGATTTGGCTGTCGCCATCCTGGATGAAATAGAAACGCCGCAATTTATCCGTCAGCGCTTTACCGCCGGCTATTAAAAGACGCGGCAGGTCTGTAACAACGAATCCCTCAGTCATAGCAGCTATGGCTGGGGGATTCGTCCTGTACTTAGTTAGATACTTCTGCCAGTTGGCCTTTGGTGATACGCCACGTATCAATCAGGCTGCCGCTTTGCTTAAACGCTTTGACTGTCAGGGAATTGCTCTCTTCTTCCACGGTTAAATAGTTAGGCTCGTCCTGGGGGTTGTAGAAAAAATCGTTCCACTCGCGGGCGATGGAATCAGCATAGGTTTTACTGCCGCTGCGGCCGGTGGCAACATAGATGGTGCCCTGGGACGGACTGTCCGCCGGTGTACCGCCAAACAGCGGCGGCGTATGAGCATACACATGATCATGGGCGGTAAAAACCAGATCGGCATGGTATTGCTCGATAATCGGGGCAAAGGCTGCTTTTATGGCCTCATTGCCTGCTGCTTTATTGTTATAAGGCGCCCGGTGCAAAAAGACCAGTTTCCATTTTTGCTGTGCAGCAGCCAGATCCTGTTCCAGCCATCGCTTCTGCTGCTCCAGCATGTCCGGCACAAAACGTCCTTCCTCGCCAATCTGGGTATCCAGCATCACAAAATGGATATCACCGTAGTCAAAGGAATACACCTGTCCCTTCAGTCCCGCCGGTCCATTTAACGGCAGCTTGAACTGGGCGGTAAACAAAGCCGGCATGGCAAGCTTTCCCCCCGGTCCATAGGTTTCGTGATTGCCCACCAGCGGCATGCAGGGTATATTCTCTAACACTCCCTGGCTCGCGTTGAACCAGGCATCCCACTGGCCATAATCTTGCCCCACATCAACCAGATCGCCCATATTGATAAAAAAGGCAGCGTCCTGATTCGCCTGATAGGCCTGCTGCAGGGTGGTGCGCCAGGTATTGTAGTTAATGCTTTGGGAGTCGCCGAAGATCATAAACTTCAGCCGCTGAGGCCTGTCCGGTGCCGTAGTAAACTGATACGGTTCACTCCAGGCTCCTTCACGGCCTACGCGATAGGCATAACTGCTGCCCGGGTCCAGTCCGGTAAGCGTGACCGTATGGATGGTAAGCGTTCCCCAATTACTGTCCACCCGCTCCACCTGGGCCGGCAGTGTCTGCCGTTCTTCCGTTTTTCCCGGCAGGACGGCCCAGTACTGCACCTGCCCGTCCTGTGTCAGGGCATCGGTTTTCCAGGCAATCGTCTGGGTTGTGCGTGGATCACCGGCCCAGGTAAGCGTAATATGGCTTGGCAAGTCTGCCGCCGCTGCCATTTGGCTGGGAAATGCAACGCTGGCGACCAAGGCTGCCAGCAGCCCTGCCAAAAAAGCAAAAATGGTTAATCCGTTCCACAGGCTCTTTACTCTTCTCACAATAAACCTCCCTAAGATATGTCTTCAAAATATCGGATAATCGGATAATTTGAAGACACGCCCCAAACTCCCCTAAACACGAATACTAGCGCAGGTCCCGCTGAAGGTGCTCCTTGCCATGATTATAGATAAACAGCGCGGATAGGAACAAAGTACCCAACTCCGCCACAGGCACCGTCAGCCATATACCTGCCGTGCCCCAGATAAGCGGCAGCAGCAGCAGGCACACACCGATTCCCGCCATTCCCTTACTGACCGCAATGACAATGGCGTTCCGGGGCTGACAGATTGCTGTAAAATAGCCGGAAGCAACAATGTTCAAACCGTTCACCAGGAAAGCGAAAGCGTATAGCTCAGCGCCATACACGGCAAAGGAAAACACCTGCTCATGCTTCGCATCAAGAAAAAGCACGATAATATCTCCGGCAAAAGTGGAAATAACCGCAAACATTCCGACGCCAATCAGAAATGCCGCCAGGGCGGCCAGCTTTAACGCTTGTTTCACCCGCTCCATACTGCCCCGGCCGTAGTTATAGCTAAATATCGCGCCAACTCCGTCCGCCAAGCCCAGCAAAATATTATTGGCCATAAACGATAAGTAGCTGATGGCCGTAAAGGCGGCAATGCCCATTTCCCCCACATAACGCAGCAGCGTAAGGTTGAACAGAAAGGTGGTTACGCCTGTACCGATTTCCGTCAAGCCCTCCGGTGAACCGGTGGCAAGAATCTGATAAGCCAGGGCTTTACTGACCCTGCCCTGACGGAAATTCACCGCGGTCTTCCCCAGTACAAAGGGCAGTAACGCCAGCAGCAGAGCCACACTATAGCCCACTCCCATAGCCAGGGCGGCGCCCCGAATGCCCCAACCGGCCTGTACAATGAACAGGTAATTACAGGTCATATGGCTAAGCACCGCCGTAGTCAACACCTGCATCGAATAAAGCGGTTTGCCCATGACCTTCAATACATAGTCCAAAACAAACATAACGCCCAGACAGGGCAAAAACCAGCCGGTGTAGTGGATGTAGGTGGCTGCCGGCATCAGCAGGGATTCGCTGGCTCCCAACAAGGCCGCTATGGGCTTGGTAAAACCGACGGCACCGGCGGCCAGCAGCCCCATGACGCCCAGCATCAAGCAGACAGCCGTCTTAAAGGTATCCGCCACCGCCCGGCTGTTTCCCTCGCCCAATTGCCGGCCGATCAGACTTTGCGCGCCAATACCGATAACCACCCCAACCGCAATGCTTATACTCAAAAAGGGCATAGCCAGCGTTACAGCGGCTAACCCCTCCACGCCGATATAGTGGCCGACAAAAAAGCCGTCAATGATCGTATTGATTCCCAGAAATACCATGCCGGCCACCGAAGGAATCGTGTATTTTAAAAATAAAGTTGTTATTTTTTCCTGTTCCAGCCTGTTTTGCTGCATGGTTATCACCTCATCTACGATGATAAACCTTGGAGCAGCTCAAAGGTCAAGTTTTATCTGTCGGCAGCCACACTTCATAATAATCAAGACCATCCCGGTGTACGCTGGCTATATACCGGCCGATCAAAGGTCCGCCGGCCTTTCTTCCCGTCGCCTGCAGATGCCGGAGTGTCTGCTCCAGCCCTGCATGCCTGGGTTCCTCATAATTCGTACCCAGCACGGTATACAGATATTCCCCGGCGGGAAAAGCGGCAAGCTCCTGTTGCTCCGCCGCCGTCAAAACATCCAGGTTCGCCGCCTCCACGCTGATCCCGATTTGGGCCGAGCAGAAAGCAGGCTGTCTGAGCAGCGCTTCCTGTGAAACGAAAAGAGTGTACTGCACCCGGTCGGCCAGCCAGTCTTCCTTCCTGTATTTGCGAAGCATGTCCACCAAATCCTCCGTCTGACCGCTGACCAGCTTATAGCTAAAGCCCGGCGCGGCAACAAAAGCATACTTGCCCAGCCAGGCTTCGCACAGCTTGTACTGGTTGGCCGCCTGATTAATCGACTGCTTCAGTTTCAATAATTCCTGTATCCGGCTCTCGACAACGCTTTGGTTCCGGTTCAGAATATGTTTGATATCGCCAATATCCATTTGGGTTATCATCTGCTTAATTTCTTTGACCGGTATCTCCATGTTCCGGAAAAACAAAATATCCATCAGCAAAACGATTTCCTCATAGGAATAATAGCGGTATCCGTTATGGTGTTGCTTATGCACCGGCAACAGATCTGCTTTTTCATAATACCGCAGGGTATCGGTCGATACATCGAACAGCTTGGCCACTTCACCGATAGACCATTTTTCATTCACCTTATTCACCTGCTCTTTCCGGGCTTTAGTAACCACTGATTAAATGAGCCTGTCGGCCTGGCGAGAGATTTTTTCGTCTAACAAGGAAGTAAAACCGCAGGAATAGTGCCGCTATTTCAAGGTTTTGCTGACGCAGTCAGACGGAAAAAGATCCGTCTGGTCGCGCAGTGTGAATTAATCAGTGGTTACTTAGCTGCCACATTGCCATGGTATGCAACAAAAAGTCCGCTACCTGCCTTCTATTTATACAACCGTATGCCTTCAACCAAACGACAAACTATACGCCGGAAGGCGCAACAGCAAGCTGGGCCGTCATATTCCAGCGTACCCGTTCGTCCCAGTAATCCGGTGCTACCGTAACGGTGTAGGTAATATCGCCGCGCTTTTTCTCACCGTAAGGTCTGATACTTTTGACTGTCCCGGCAAGAGTAAGGTCCGGGATGCCATCAAAGGTTACGGTAACCGGATCGCCCAGTTTTATTCTGGCAACCGTCAGTTCCGTCAGATCATCACTGCGAATTTCCCAGGCACTCTCATCGGCAACCCGTACCAGTACAGTACCGGCAGCGGCATACTCGCCGACCTTGCTATCCAAAAATGCCACCTTGCCGTCGATGGCTGCTTTAATCTCGGTTTTATCAAGCAGTCCCTGGGCTTCCACAAGCCGGGCTTGCTGCGTTTCCAGTTCAGCCTGAGCCTGCGTCAAAGCCGCCCTGTTGCGGTCCACAGCCGAAACTGCCTGATCAAGCTGCTGCCGTGATGTTGCCCCAGCCGCTTCCAGCCGCTGCTGTCTGGCAAGCTCCCGTTCGGCATCAGCCAGGTTTACCCGGGCTTGCTCCACCGCCGCCGCGGCCCGGCTGATATCGGCCCGGGTACTGCCAACCCGGGCCTGATAATCCTGCCGGACCAGGCGGAGGATCGGCTGTCCGGCTTTTACCAGATCGCCTTCCTGCACCAGTATTTCACCGATAGTGCCCTCCACCGGCATGACCATTTGCGCGTACCGGACAGGAAAGACAATGCCTTCTGCCAGCACCCGGTTGTCCGCCTTTACCGGCGCCAGTTCGTTCTTATCCGTCTGCCGCCCGGCTGTAAACCACCAGCCACCGCCAGCAAGGACAAGAAATATGAGCAGGATTAGCAGCCAATGCCGTTTAAACCAGTTCACGCCTGTCCGGCTCCCGCTGTTTTTCACACCATCCAGTTCATTTCCCTTATTCATAACCTAATACCTCCCGCACACTAAGTCTGGCTGCATTACGGGCCGGAATCAGACTGGCCGCTACCGAAAGCAGCACCGAAACTACCAGCCAGATTCCCACGCCCCAAAAGCTAAATGAAAATGTCAGCGGACTTTGCATAAACATAACTCCCACCTCATAGCTGAGCAATGCGGCTACCGGCAGGGCCAATACCAGGCTGAACAGCCAGCTTAAGACGCCGATGCACAGGGCTTCTACGACAAAGATTCTGCCAATGGTACTGCTGGAAGCGCCAATCGCCCGCATAATGCCAATCTCCCTGGTTCGTTCCAATACGTTAATTCCCATAGTGCCCATCAGGCCCAAGGCGCCTACAATCGCCAACAGAATAGCCATCAGCAGCAAAAATACAATCAGTATGTCAAACTGAGAACGGATGCGTTGTTTCTGTTCCCAGGTAATATCAACATTTTGTACCCGCAAATTATTTTTCTTCAGATGCTCCTCCAGCCTTCTCCCCAGTTCGGTCTGCTCTTGCGGATTGGCCGCTGCGGCTGTAATCTGAACGGATCTGGCGCCACCCGCCTCCTGGATGGCACCGCTAAACCATGAATAGGGAGCATAGGCCAGCGGCCCGGTCATCGTACTTTTGGCAATACCGACTACGGTAAAGGTAAGCTTGCGGGTGCCAATCTTGATGATTGCCGGGCTGCCGACAGTAAGCCGGGGACTGTCTTTTAGCGTTTCCGTATTCACCACAAGAGCGCTCTCATCCTCAGGCACCAGCCAGCGACCTGCAATCAGTTGGGGCTGAATCATTTTACTGCCCACCGGTGGCGCTAAAATAATGACATTCTTACTGGCATCGTCTTCCGCTTCCTTACGCTCGCTCTGCAAGATCCGCCCGGAAGTAAACCCCCAGGCCTCCGCCGCTTTTACACCGGGTACACGCAGCACCTCATGCTCTATCCGGGCTGCCCGGTAGTTCTCGGTAAATCCCACTGAAATATCATACCGGAAATAGTCAAGCGCTTCATCCAAAGTAGAATACAGTGAGGAACGAACGGTAAACACCGCCATGAATACCGTTCCGGCTATCGTCAGTGTCAATAAGGTAAGTGCCAGACGCCCTTTTTTACGAAAAGTATTCCTTAACGAAAGCAGCGCGGGCCGGGATACGTTCTTCAACCGTTCCAGCAGCCGGTCAATCCAGCGGTCCAGGCGACCTTGAGTGTCTGCACTGCCAATACCATAATCGCTGATAGCTTCCCGGACTGTAATTCCCGTCCCCCGCCACACCGGCCAAACAGCGGCTAACGCCGGTACTCCCAGCGCTGCCACCGCTTCCAGCAGCAGTACTTTGCCGGGCAGTTCCAGCCCCCCGGAGTCAAAATTAAAGACCTGGGCCATAAAACCGGTTACCATACTGGCGGCCAGCGCTCCTAACGGTGCGGCAATCACCAACGCCAATACGCCATAGACGCCAACCATGGTCAAATACATTCTTAGAATTTGATCCCGCCTGGCACCGATGGCCTTCATAATTCCGACTTGCCTGATTTGTTGTGTCAAAATAGCCGCTATCGTATTTACCAGCAAAAAAGTCCCTAACAGTAACGACAAGATGCCCAGCACGGTCAGCAGCAGGATTAACGCATTCATAATGCTTTGCAACTGATGTTCACCCGGTTTGTTTACCTGTAGCCAGAACACCGTGGTATCGCCTTGCTCCAGCTTGCTCCAGGCCCGCCGCCCCACCGCTTCAATCGGCGCCGTATCCTTCCCCTTAAGCACCCAGGGCTCCACAACAAAGTTCACCTGGTCCAACCGGCGTTCTTCGTCCAGTTTTTCCAGTGTATCCATACTGATATAGCCATAGGAACGGCCGCTGAACATGCTGGGAATCTGACTGGGATCATAGACCGTACCGGTAATTTTTAACGTACGCTTGTGTCCGTCCGAGGTTTCCACCTGAATGTTGCCGCCTTGCGCTACTCCCAGTTCGGCCAGAGAAGAACGTTCCAGCAAAACATCCCCGTCCCCCGGCGGCCAGGCGCCTGTCTGACTCTTAATCCGGTTCACCTTCTGCCTGCTGTAGTCGGGGATAGCGGTCAAAAACATCTGCCGCCACTCGCCGCCGGCCGTCCTCACCCGCAGATCAACATTACGCCGTCCTTCAGCCTCCTTTACGCCGCGCAGGCTGCGCACGCTGTCAACCAGTTCCTGGTCAAAGGGATCGGCATACAGACTGGCGCTGGCCGGCACCGCCGACCTCCAGCTTGCATCCAGGTCCCGTTCAAACATTAAATACGCACTATAGACCATGCCGACGGCAAATACGCCAACTGTGATAGACAGTACCACCAGCAAGGTCCGCAGCTTGTTTCCCCACAAATCGGCCAGCACTTTACGCCACCGTGGCCCCCACAAGGTATAGCTAATCACGGCTGGCACACTCCCTATCCCCGTCCGGCAGTATCTGGCCATCATAAACCGTCACAATCCGGCCGCTGCGACGGGCCAAGTCATTGTCGTGAGTGACCATAAGAATGGTTTTGCCCCCGGCAGCCAGCTCCTGGAAAAAGTCAATCACACTGGTAGCCGTGCGGCTGTCCAGATTGCCTGTCGGTTCATCGGCCACCAACAGCGGCGGATCATTGGCCAAAGACCGGGCAATAGCCACCCTCTGCTGCTGACCGCCGGACAAGTTGGCCGGCAGTTTATGAGCCTGTTCCCGCACACCTACCAGTTCCAGCAATGCTAAAGCCCTTGCCGGTCTTTCCGTCCGGCTGTACATGCCGCAAAAATCCATGGGCAGCATAACGTTTTCCATTACCGTCAGGGTGGGTAGAAGCTGAAAAAATTGAAAGACCACACCTACCGTCCGCCCCCGCCAAACAGCAATCTGATTTTCATTCAGTGTATGCACAGGCATGCCGCTAATCCAGACTTCACCGCCGGTGGGCCGGTCAATACCGGTAATCATATTAATTAAGGTCGATTTGCCGCTGCCCGATTTTCCCACCACGGCGACAAACTCCCCCGCCTTTACCGACAATTGGATGCCTTTTAGCGCTTCAAACTCACCGGCTCCGGTAAAATACGTCTTGCTCACTTTTGTCATTTCCACTGCCGCCATCCCGGCCCGGGGTTGCGGCAATTTAGCTTCCATTAATCCTGACAGCCATTTTGCAATCATAACTTCCTCCGTCTTTTCCTAGGCTCGTAAATTCTCAGGCGCGCCGCCACCTTGCCTTGCGAAAAAATTCCCGCAAATTCAATTTACACTTTTAAAGCTGGTGAAGCACTAGCAATGGCGTGACCAAGGCCGCCTCCAGATTCTCAGCCACCCGTTCAGCCGTCAGTTGCCGGCTGATCAGCAGGTAAGGTGTGGCTCCGTCCAAAGCGGCAAACAGGGCAGTAGCCTGACTACGCGGCGAATGGTCGCGAAACTTTCCCTGCTCCAGACCTTTGGTAAACAGCCGCTCATAAAAAGCAATCATATCGCCGCTATAAGCATTAATAAGCGACCACATAGCGGAGCAGGCCAAAATCTTGGACAAGGACAATAAAATAAACGTCATTTCCCGGGGATGCTGCGCCCAATATTGCAAATAGACCACTATGAAAAAGCGTAATCCTTCCACCGGACAGGAAAGGTTCTCCGCTTGATAGATCAGTTCCCGGACCGGCTCAAAATACTTCCCGTTAGCCGCCAGTAAAATCTCGTCTTTGCTTTTGTAATGGTAATATAAGCCGCCCTTGGTCAGACCCGCCCGGGCGGCAATCACCTCCATGGAAGCCCCTTCGTATCCTTTTGCCAGAAACTCCGTGACTGCCGCTTCCAAAATATCTTCCCTGCGTTGTTCCTTCGGAGCTTTTTTAGTCACTATGATCGCTTCCCTTCTTGCCTACCGGAATAAAAATACCTACCGCCGGTATTTTTTATAAAAACATTGCCCTTTCTCCGGTCTGCTTTGCTATAAAAATTTATGCCGGCAAACTCTATGCCATGACAAGCCAGGCTTCCTTCACCCCGGCTTGCTCAAAACATGGCCATTTGCTCATGGATTTCATCATCCCGCAGCTCGGGCTTGGCTATCTCCTCAAACTTCGGGTTCTTTATATCCTGAAAGCCTGTCCATCTCCGGCAGTCAGGGCAGTATACGCTGCTGGCGCTGAGCACCCAGGCCAGTTCCCGCTTGCATTTTATACAAACAAATTGATAAAGCTTATCGTCCACTATACTCACTCTCTTCCGGACAAGAGGACGGTGCACTAAGCCCAGCCTCCCGTATATCAGGCAGAACCTGGAAATTCATCCTGTTACTATAATCGAGAAAATCCCCGTCATTCCTTACTGGATAAGCATTTCTCCATATATCTCCGTTATCCCTGCCTGGAAAAAGAAAGAATGATTTCGCTGGAGAAAGCCACCAGCCCTTTTATACGATGTACGCTGTAAAGGACTTTCATCGTCCTAAAATATTTAAAGGGTAAATAGAATACCGCTCCTATTTACCCTTTAAAACATATTTTTTTAAATTGAAGGTGGTTTTGCTACCAGCCATTGTTGATTTTGCTGCCCTTTGGGGAGCATATGAGCATCAAACCACATGTAATAAAACCTTTCGACCGAATTCACATTGTAACCATCCTGTAAATGATCCGACGTATCGTAAGAATCTGCTAAAATCAAAACATCATCAGCCGTCGTATCTGTTCCCATGGTATCATACCCGATAATAGCCCGCCAATGTCCGCCCCAGTCAATATTCTCTACCAGTACAGGAGTATTATCTTTTAAATTGGCTATGACAAAATTTTTAAAATCATTTACGTTTGCAAAGGTAGAGCCATTTTTATCAGCCTTGTCTAAGCTGGACGTAACATCCCAGCCAATGCCTTTAAAAAAGTTCACCATCCCTTTTGTATCCGTTCCTACAATCGGTTTGGTATTCATAATATTAGCAATTGCCTTTTCCGTCCATTTTGTATTGCCAAAGTGCACAAGAACGGTTAACGCAGCCGCAGGACCACAGGTGATTTCGGTGGTTTGCTGATAGGTCTTATAATGAGGCAGAATCGTTAAGGTATTTGTTGATTGTAGATTATAAAAATCCGGAGCGGCAAAATAAGGCGATTGTTTAACATTGCCTATACCATGATAGGAAGAGGCACCTTCCGAAGAGGTAATATAGCTGGAAGGATAAGGAATTACGTGACTGTCCTCGCCATTAGCCAAAACATCCGGACTATTGGCAAAAGCTATACTTGTCATACTAAAAATTAACCCTATGACCAGATAAAAAGATAATAAGTGTAACTTTTTCACAGTATTCCTTCTTTCTTTTTCTTAATGTTATTATCTCAGTTCCCAGGCAAACAGAAATTCCCGCCCAATTTGTACCCTTTGAGCAACTACATACTAAGTTTATTTTTCTAATTCTCTACCTAACAAATTAATCCTTCAAAAGCAATTTGGAAAAAGATTTACATTCTTTTAGTTACCGGCTGTGCCCGATCGCTTTTCGTACGGTGTCAGGTTACTTTTTCTCTATCGCCTGCATCGAGCCTAAATAGAAAGTACCCAGCCCCTGCAGCTTATTACTGTAAGGACCGGGTACTTTTGTTATTGAACCATATACTTATTCTCTGCCCATCACGTACTAGACAGGGTTCTTATTTTACCTGCCGATAGTACACTTGTTTATATCTGCCAGGGCATTCAAAAGAAGAGTCAGCCGATTTATTTACTCGCTTCCTCAATCGCAACGGCAACGGCGACGGTAGCACCAACCATTGGATTGTTGCCCATGCCTATGAGGCCCATCATTTCCACATGAGCCGGCACTGACGACGAACCGGCGAACTGGGCATCGGAATGCATCCGTCCCATGGTATCGGTCATACCGTAAGAAGCCGGACCGGCCGCCATGTTGTCCGGGTGCAGCGTACGTCCCGTACCGCCGCCGGAGGCAACGGAAAAATAACGCCGTCCTTTTTCGGTGCATTCTTTTTTATACGTGCCGGCTACCGGGTGCTGGAACCGCGTGGGATTGGTGGAGTTGCCGGTAATCGAGATATCGACCCCTTCCAGCGTCATGATCGCCACACCTTCCATTACATCGTCAGCCCCGTAGCAGCGCACATTAGCCCGTTCCGATTGGGAATAGGCCTTCTCCCTGACAATCGACAGCTTACTGCTGTAATAGTCAAAAACAGTCTGCACATAAGTGAAACCGTTGACCCTTGAAATGATCTGTGCCGCATCTTTACCCAGACCATTTAAAATGACCCGCAATGGCTCCTTACGTACTTTATTGGCCGATTTAGCAATGCCGATCGCCCCTTCAGCAGCGGCAAACGATTCATGACCGGCCAGAAAGGCAAAGCATTTCGTTTCTTCCCGCAGCAGCATAGCGGCCAGATTGCCATGCCCCAGTCCAACCTTGCGGCCGTCGGCTACCGAGCCGGGAATACAAAACGCCTGAAGCCCTTCACCGATTGCCTCTGCCGCATCGGCAGCCTTGGTACAGCCCCGTTTCAGCGCGACCGCAGCCCCCAAGGTATAGGCCCAACAGGCATTTTCAAAGCAAATTGGCTGAATTCCCCTGACCATACCGGGCACATCCATCCCTTTTTGCTCACACATTTCTTTCGCCGCTTCCAACGACTCAATTCCCTGTTCTTGTAAGAAAGCTTCTATTTTGGCGATTCGCCGTTCATATCCTTCAAATTTTGCCATCCTTGTCTACCCCCTCGCTTATTCATGCCGGGGGTCGATGTGTTTGACCCCTTCGTCGTAGCGTCCATATTGACCGGTTGCCTTTTTCAACGCTTCGTTTGCGTCGGTGCCTTTCTTGATCATTTCCATCATTTTTCCTAAATGGACAAAACGATAGCCAATAATTTCGTTGTCAGCATCCAGCGCCAGCGAAGTAACATACCCCTCCGCCAACTCCATATAACGCGGGCCTTTGGCCAACGTGCCATACATGGTACCCGTCTGACTGCGCAGCCCTTTACCAAGGTCCTCCAGTCCGGCGCCAATCGGCAAACCGCCTTCGGAAAATGCAGTCTGACTGCGGCCATAAACAATTTGCAGGAAAAGTTCACGCATAGCAGTATTGATTGCGTCGCAAACAAGGTCGGTATTAAGCGCCTCCAGGATGGTTTTGCCTGGCAGGATTTCCGAAGCCATTGCTGCCGAATGAGTCATGCCGGAACAGCCAATCGTTTCGACCAGCGCTTCCTCAATGACACCTTCTTTCACGTTAAGCGTCAGCTTACAGGCACCCTGCTGCGGCGCACACCAACCTACACCATGAGTCAGACCGCAAATATCCTTGACCTCCCGGGCCTTTACCCATTTACCCTCTTGCGGGATCGGCGCCGCCCCATGATTGACGCCTTTGGCTACACAGGTCATTTCTTCGACTTCTGTTGAATACTTCATCTCTCTTCTCCTTTCATGCTAAGCCTCGGCCATAAAAATAGACTCCTACCGTAGAGGTAGGAGTCATCGGCGCACTCGAAACTGCGCAGTTCATGGCGAACTCCATCGCCAAACTATGTATTAGTTACGTAAAAATTATACTGTTAATCTAGCAGAAACGTCAATTCCAATCTTTTCTTTCGCACAAGTTATTTTTGTACAAGCGATTATCTAAAGATAGACTTCAACCGAAATAAAAGGCATTATAGCCTGGAAGGGCACCTCCGACCGCTATGGCGCCACAGTCTTTTGCTGCAAGAAAAATCCTTTTAGTTGCCGCGACTCCAGGTTCATAAAACCGTCTTCAAGCCGTTTTTTCAAATAGGAGACTTTATCCGGACTTAACCATAACGGTTAGCGCATTTTCCCTACGATAATAAACAAGGGTACAGACACTAGCTGAACGGCAACAGAAAAAACAATCAACATCCCCACCGACAGGTCGTACAAATACCCCATGCCCGCACTGCCTAAAAACCAGGCAAAGCCATAAATGCTATTGAAAAGGCCGTAAGCAAAGCCGCGGTGATCCATCGGTACCATTTCCGCTATGGCGGCACGCATGATGGACTCATGGGCTCCCATACCAATTCCCCAGAAAATCATGCCGGCAAAGGCCAAATAAATATTGACACCAAATACGCAAGGAGCAAAGAAAGCCGACAATACTGTTGCAAAAGCAAGAACGCTCAACCCATTCCGGTCGAAATAGCGTCCGAAAATCAGAGCCGACAGAGCGGCTACCCCCATTGACACCGAATAAAAAATAGGAATGCCCACAGCCGGCACAGAAGAGGTCACCCCGAAATGATATGCAACCAAAGGAAAATCAGTATAACCAACAGCAACCAGCGAAGTGGCGGCGAGATAGAGCCAAAACTTAGCGGATAGCTTTTGCGAAGATTCATCCCTTTGTTCGAAAACTACATAGGGCTTGGGATAGGTAAGCCGGGCATAGGCCAACGTCAGCAAGCAAAGTAGCATCGGAAACGCCAGCCAGGCAAAGCTCAGCCGGTAATCACCCCGTAAGTACATAATGCCTGCAACGAGCAGCGGACCGGTCATCGCACCAACTTGATCCAGCGCTTCGTGCATGCCAAAAGCCCAACCACGGCCAATATGCTTTGCTACGTTGGATAGCATGACATCACGCGCTGGATTGCGAATGGCCCGGCCCATCCGTTCCAAAACCATTAATACGGCTGCAGCCATCCAGTTATCAGCCAAAGCAAGCAGTGGTACTGCCACCAGATTGATGATATAGCCCCATATGGTAATCAGCCAGTATTGCCCTGTCTTATCACTCAATTTACCAGAAAAAAGCCGAACGCCATACCCGACAAATTCTCCTAAACCGGCAATGATGCCAACATTTGCTGCGCTGGCTCCCAGGCTGCTCAGGAAAGGCCCCGTAATGCTGCGGGCACCTTCGTGAGTCATGTCGGCAAACAAGCTAACAATTCCCATCAGCAAAACAAACTTTAGCGCTTTGGATTTATCCAACTCTTGTTCGAACACATTCACCACTCCTCTCGTCATTCTGTTGTCACTGATTTGCCGGCTTAGCTGTCGGGAACAACAATTCTCACCATGCTGGGGGACAAATTCAAATCCCGAAAAGCACTCCATTTTTCAGCTCCTTTTTATCCCTAACACATCTGCTTATTGAAAAAAGCGCTACGCTGCAGAAACTCATGACAAGCATCTTTTCAATTAGACACTTAAAAAGGAAAATAAAAAAAACAACCGACAATTCCTACAACAGTAGAAGTCATCAGCTGATTTCAGCATTCCGGATTATTCCGCAGGGGAACTTCATCCCTTTTATGATTAGTATAGCAGTTGTATCAGCTCAGCACAACTGGGGAGATTCCCTATGCGTATGCCTGCTGAACACATCCGGTGCCTATTCCTGCACAAACTCTAGCAACAGCTTAACGCGTTAACCACAAAAAAATAGTCGCGACCATGATTGGATCGCGACTATTTTTATTTGTATGGTATGACTTTGCTTAAAGTAGGCAAAGCATAGGTTACGTTACAAAATAGTCTGATCAAAACCGACTCCCAGTAAAAAGTAAATCCCTCCCCTGACGCTTAACCAGAACGGAGGAATTTACATTGCTATAGGATTGTGCCGTTATTAACCTTTGCTTGTCCAGCAATCACTGATATATCCTTGCGTATAATATTGATAAGGCAAATAACAGTACCCTTTATCTCCCCAGGATGTGCCCCAGCTATTGCGGACGATAAACACTTTACTACTATCATCGTATCCCACAATAAGTACAGCATGACCACCCAGATATTGTTCTTTGCCCGGATTCGGCATAGGAACCAACCCAGTCTGAGCTACCTCATCACTTTCAAAGGAATCATATACCTTAATCCCTATCACTACCGGCAATTCTTCGGCAAGCGCTGCTTTTATCTGGGAGAATAAAATAATACGGTGATATTCATTGACTTTGTATATAGCGGCATCGGTTGTTTGTTTATCTGTCGGCGCATTCTTAAAGGTTGCTATATCATAAGGCCAGTCGGTCTCAGGACATACACCGATTTGGCTTAAAACTTTCATACCATCCCTGATTTCGGCACCTGAGTCCTCATTAACCTGGCCTTCTAACTCTCGTTCTTTATAATATAGGAACAACCTTGACAGTGTGATTAAAGACTGGGTACTTTTCAATTCCCAATATTCCCGCAAACCGGAAGCAATGGCATTCGCCGTACAGGAGCCCAATTCTCCCTGATCAACAACAGGACTGCAATTAGACCGCAAATCAATTTTAGCAGGTAAATGCTCAATGAGTTTATATTTTGATGAATAAAAAATATAATCCCGTAAATCCGGAGAATCTTTCTTTAATAAATACTTAGGCATTGGTTTCGACCGCCTTTCCCTTTTGATTTATCATTTGACAAGCTTCTCTTTCGGTCTATTACAGTATATGCGACCTTAATTCTCTACGGTTTTCCTTTTGTTGCGGGTTCTATCTACAATAGTTCAACAGCTAATCCCACCAGGCAAAGTTAAAATCTCCTTACTCTGGCTATCACCAAAATAGAAGAATTCTAACCTATTCTCCCTTGAAGATAAACTATCAAATGCTGATTACCATCATCCATTGCTAAGGAGTATCTGACGGCTTGTTGGCCATAAGAAGAAACAGATACTAATAATAACCCCAAGTATAGACCCTAGGATTAATCCTATTGTGAAAACCTCAATCTTTCTTCCCATAAAACTTCCTCCGGTCTAAGAAGTCTGCACTTACTGCATCTCCCTTAACGTCTGTTCATGACGTTGGTTTTCCCGTTCCTGTCTTTCGTGCCATTCTTTTTCGCCTTCATTGGGACGTCTCTTCATTTCGTTTTCATGCCGTTGCTTCTCTTCACGCAATCGCTTATCATGGTCCCCCTGCTGATTCTGCGGTTGGTCCATCCGAATGGTCTGCTGCTGCCAATTGCCGGCAGGCACCGGCGATGCCTCGGTTACCGCAATACCTAAGCCGATTTGCATGATACCGGCCAACGAATAAATAATAGTCTTTCTTACAATGTCATTCATTTCAATCACTCCCATATTTTTCTTAAGAAAATAATACCAGTTAAATATTACAATTTTGTTACAAAAAACTCATTTTAAAAAATCAGACAGACGAAAATTAACCACAAAATAATCAAAACCACCCGTCAAATTGGTGGTTTACACTGAAGTTATAAGCCTCTGTTACTAGGCGGCAGCTTAAGACGCTGGCTTTATATAACTTTTATTTGCACCTGACCGGATGGTTTTTGTTTCGCTCACTCAACCGACTAAAGTCTATAATAAAACACCTCTAACCGAAGTTAGAGGTGTTTTCACGGCAACTTAAAAAACTTATAGGATAATATCCCTATCGTCATAACGCCGCAAAATATCATAAAATAAATTAAGGTAAGCACCCGCCGCACCGCCTTCGTAATAATGTTATGATAAGTTAGTTTATGCAGCAGTCAGAATTATAGCCACAAAACAAAGAATCCCTTCACCCTGGCGATCAACCAGAATGAAGGGATTAATGTTATTCTGCCGGCAGTGAAATCACTTCAAAGCTGATGATTTTGTCAAACAATAAATATTCCTTACTGCCAAATGCCGTTGTAAGCTGATAACTAAAAGTATCACTGTTACTATGCGAGTTCAGCCACTCTATAAACCCGTTAATCTCTCTCATAGGCAACTTATACTCCCGTTCACTGGAATCAATCATCGTAACCCTGAGCAGGCCCTGGCCCTCTTCTACAGGTGCCGCCTGGGGGGTAGCCGAAGCCTCATTAGAAATTACACCTTCGCCATCCCCATTTACAGCGGCAACCACATAATAATAGGTCGTGCCATTTGTTACGTTGGTATCCACATATGAGGTCCCCGATATGGTAGTTGCAATCGTTTCATAGGGACCGCCTGCTGTCGTTGAGCGTTTTACATTGTAGCTAGTAACGTCGGTAACTGCATCCCAGTTGAGAGTTACTTGAGAATCACCTGGGTTGGCGGTAAGATTGGCTGGTGCATTAGGCACTGCAACGGTTCCTGGCGGTGTAAAATCAGATGTCCATCGGGCTACATTAGAAATACGAAATTCGTCAACATAGCCGTTGAAGTAATACATATTCCGAATATCCTGTTTTCCTAACACATATACCCCGTCAGAAATAAACTGCATAGTTGCAGCAATAGTCTTACTTGCTACTAGTTTTCCATTAACAAATGCTAATAGATTTGTTCCATTTCTAGCAAAAGCAACATGCTGCATTACATTCTGAGTAATGGAAAATTCCAATAAGAGTATAGGGGTTTGATTTAGTGTGCTTGTATACACTAAACGCATGTGAGTGCTATTGGGACAATTTATCTGAAAAGTGTAGAGAGTAGATGTCCAGTTAGGAGAACTTTTCCCTCCCGAACAAAATAATCCATTTGAGCTACTATTTGTTATAGGGTACACCCAGAAATCAATGGTCCAGTCATCAGTTCCAAAACCTGTTAAAGACGGTGTAGTTAAATATTGCCCTGAACCACTTAAATATAATGAGCTGTTTCCAAATTCACTTTTCAAGTTGCTAATTGCAGCGCCGCCATACGCGGTCCATGTATTTCCGCATGCATCATTAATTCCATCATCAAAATGAAGCAGGGAAACTGTATTCTGATCCACTTCATAAGCCATTTCACAATTCCTCCAATTAATTTATATTTTGAAAGTCAACATAGCCAAGGAACTCTTGTGCCCTACTCTGTGTTTCCTGTACGTCGGCTTTCATGGGGATACATTCACGCAGCGCGTAATATTAAACGGGCTTCCTTTTCACCATTCTTATATTATGTAAACTAAAAACATATTGTTACAAGAAAAAGCTCCTACCCGGCTATTAACCGAGATAGGAGCAAAACTAAGGAGATATGTCCCGTTGCAATTTTAGACTATTAACTGTTTTACTTCTTTCTTGTTGATATTATCCCGGATTTTCCACGCTGTCACTAAGCTCTGTTTTGATGCAGTAAAGTACGTCAACGCTGCTGATTGTTGATATCCAACTGCAGAAAAATCTAATTAAACAAAATAGCAGTATCAGGTATTTACCTATATTCCATTCTTATCCGCCGGAATCAGGCAGGCCAGAAGATATTGAGTTGGCTGATACTTTAGCAAAAAAAGCACACAACCCCGCAGCATAAAGCTGCAGTGATTGTGTGCTTTTATTTCATTACTGAATTATTCTACCGTTACGCTCTTGGCCAGATTTCTCGGTTTATCTACATCGCAGCCACGGGTAATGGCGGCATAGTAGGCGAGAAGCTGCAGCGGGATAACGGCCAGCAGCGGTGCCAGGTACTTGTGGGCATCCGGGATATAGATGGCATGATCCACATAATTTCTGATATGGTCGTCGCCTTTCATGGCAATCCCGATAACCACCGCATCGCGTGCCTTAACTTCCTTGATGTTACTGAGCATCTTTTCATACACATCCGGCTGTGTCGCCAGCGCAATGACCGGTACGCCTTCAATAATCAGCGCCAGGGTGCCGTGTTTCAGTTCACCGGCCGCATAAGCTTCAGCGTGAATGTATGATATTTCCTTAAGTTTCAGGGAACCTTCCAGCGCCACACAATAGTCCAGGGCGCGGCCAATAAAGAATACATCTTCGTTAAAGCCGTACTGCTGGGCAAAGGTTTTGATTGGTTCCACATCCTCGAGAATTTCATGGGCCTGTGCCGGCAGATCGCGCAAACCTTGAATCAGTTCCTTCACCTTTGCCGCCGCCAAGGTTTCGCGTAAAGCAGCAACATAAATGGACAGCATGCATAAGGTTACCAACTGGGTGGTATAGGCTTTCGTGGAGGCCACAGCGATTTCCGGACCGGCCCAGGTGTAGATCACATGATCGGCTTCACGGGCAATAGAAGAACCGACAACGTTGGTAATAGCCAGTGTTCTGGCACCCAGCCGTTTAGCTTCTTTCAAGCCGGCCAGCGTATCCAGCGTTTCGCCGGACTGACTGATGACAATAACCAGGGTTTTATCATCCACCAGTGGCGAACGGTAGCGAAACTCAGAGGCCACATCCACCTCGACCGGAATACGCGCCAGGTTTTCCAGATAATATTTACCGACAATGCCGGCATGATAGGCCGTACCGCAGGCAACAATAGCAATCTTGTTAATACCGGCCACTTCTTCCGGTGTCCATTTCAGCTCGTCAAAGATAATGTGGCTATCGTCTTTTGCCAGACGTCCCGACATGGTTTCGCGTACAGCTTTCGGCTGTTCATATATTTCCTTGATCATGAAATGTTCGTAGCCGCCCTTTTCGGCTGCTTCGGCATCCCAGTTAACTTCAAATACTTTCTTGGTAATCGGTACGCCCTGACGGTTCATGACCCAGACCGAATCCTTGGTCACAATGGCCATTTCACCATCGCTCAGGATATAGGTCTTGCGGGTACGGCTAATGATGGCCGGAATATCGGAGGCCACAAAATTCTCCCCGTTGCCGAGACCAATAACCAGCGGATTATCCTGCTTGGTGCAGATAATTTTGTCCGGTTCATGTTCCGTCATGAATACCAGCGCATAGGAGCCTTCAATCTCGGTCAGAACTTTCCGTACGGCAGCTTCAAAATCGCCCTCATAGTACTCTTCTACCAGATGAGCCACGACTTCGGTGTCGGTTTCCGAGCTAAACACATGGCCTTTGGTGATCAGCTTCTCTTTGAGATGCAGGTAGTTCTCAATAATCCCGTTGTGAACCACCACGAATTTCCCCGAGCAATCGGTGTGGGGATGGGAATTTACATCGGAAGGACGCCCATGTGTCGCCCAACGGGTATGCCCAATGCCGATGCAACCGATAGGAGAATCACTTTCTACCTTCTTCTTGAGGACGCCTAACCGGCCAACACTTTTTTCCACATTGATTTCCTTACCGTCAAATACCGCAATGCCGGCCGAATCGTAACCGCGATACTCCAGTTTGGTCAGCCCTTCAATCAAAAAAGGTGCCGCCTGTTTAGGGCCTATATATCCAACAATACCACACATGTATATTTATCCTCCTACATACGCAAATAGACATAATAATTGTATTCAGTTGTCCCTGCACGAATCTTTTTGTCCCACAAGTTGCCTTATGGTTTTGTAGATTACATAACGACCTGCAGTGGCCGAGAGGCATCCGCTGACAATATCGATAAACCTCTACCTCGTCTGCTTGCCTGATCATTCCGCATCTTCGGCAAGCACCAGCGCTCTTGTTTAGTTTTAACCAAATGATTTTACACTATCCATATCTCACCTCCCCTTATCAATGTATATGCAAAGGAGCACCGCAGTGCTCCTTTTGCATATACATTGTAATATAATTTTTCTCAGCGGTCAACCAATACTACCGATCATTCCGGGATATCAACCCTGTTCTTTCTTCACTACATCAGCAATTTGCTTTACAATACGTTCCAGTTCAGGCAAGACCGGTCCTTCCGCCATAACCCGGATCAAAGGCTCCGTACCGGAGGGGCGAACCAGAATCCGGCCGTCTTCCCCCAGTTCCTGCTCACCGTCAGCAATGGCACCGGCAATCCTGGCATTGTCCTGCCAGCCGTCTTTGGTCGCTACCCGGATATTGACCAGCATCTGCGGGAACCGGGTCATCACCTTAGCCAGTTCAGACATCTTCTTGCCGCTTTCCGTCAGGGCACTGATCAGTTGCAGCGCCGTCAGCACACCGTCACCGGTGGTACTGTGATCACCAAAAATAATGTGGCCCGACTGTTCGCCGCCTAACGCATAGCACTGTTCGCGCATAGCTTCCAGCACATAGCGGTCGCCCACTTGGGTGATCAGTACTTTGCCGCCGGCCTTTTTAATGGCCTGGTGCAGGCCGATGTTGCTCATGACCGTAGCCACCAGCGTATTATCTTTCAGCCTGCCTTGCCTCATCAGTTTCAATGCACAGATAACCATCATCTGGTCACCGTCCACTAGGGTACCGGTCTCATCCACAGCCAGGCAGCGGTCGGCATCACCGTCATGGGCGATGCCCAGATCGGCCTGGTGCTCCCTGACTGCCTGCTGCAGTCCTTCCATGTGGGTCGAACCGCAGTTGGCGTTAATATTGGTTCCGTTCGGTTTATTGTGCAGCACGACAACCTGTGCCCCCAGGCGCTTCAAGGCAACCGGCGCCACTTCATAGGCAGCTCCCTCAGCACAGTCAAGTACGATTTTCAGACCTTCAAAACGGCAATCGACCGTGCTCACCACATAATCAATATATTCTTTAATCAAGTCGTGATGGTGCAGAATGGTACCAATCGCCTCACCCGTCGGGCGCGGCATGGTATCGGTTTCAGCCAACACCAGCTCTTCCAGCTTTTCCTCAACAGCATCAGGCAGTTTATAGCCGGTGCCGGCAAAAAATTTGATGCCGTTATCGGGATAGGGATTGTGCGAGGCAGAAATAACGACTCCCGCCTGACCGCTGTATTTGCTGGTCAGATAGGCTACCGCCGGTGTCGGTACAACACCCAGCAGGACCGCTTTGCCGCCGGCCGAACAAATTCCCGCCGCCAAGGCCGCTTCCAGCATCTGACCGGAAATACGGGTATCCCGGCCGATATAGAAGACAGGCTCGGCATGTTCCTGCCCGAAAAGAGTCGTGGCCGCCCGCCCCAGTTTAAATGCCAGCTCTGCCGTAAGCTGCGTATTGGCAACCCCGCGCACACCGTCTGTTCCAAAAAGTTTCCCCATAAATGATGATTCTCCCTTCCTGCACTTTACCGTGATGTATATTTTCTGATGACCGCGGCTGCCGCATGCAGTCCGTCCAAAGCAGCGCTCATAATCCCGCCCGCATAGCCGGCACCTTCCCCGATAGGGTATAAACCGCCCACATTGGCAGACAGGTAATTCTCGTCCCGTTTAAGCCGCACCGGCGCCGACGTTCTGGTCTCCACACCGGTCATAACCGCGCCGGGCTGGCCAAAGCCCCTGATCTTCCGGTCAAAATCCGGCAGGGCCTGAGCTAGCGTAGCGGTAACAAAATCGGGCAGGCATTTCTTAAGCTCGGCGTCCCTGACCCCAGGCCGGTAGCTGGGAACGGTCAGATAGGCCGCCGGCGCCATACCGGTCAGGAAATGTCCCACCGTTTGAACAGGAGCCTGGTAATTAGCCCCGCCACACTGAAAAGCCAATTGCTCATAGTGGCGCTGAAACGCAATCCCGCTCAATACTTCACTGCCGCAATCCTCGGGATTGACATTGACCACCAAAGCGCTGTTTGCAATCCCCGAAGCACGGCTGTAATGGCTCATGCCGTTAGTAACCACACCGCCCTCTTCCGAGGCGGCAGCCACCACCAATCCGCCGGGGCACATGCAAAACGAATAGGCCGTACGTCCAATAGCCTTATGGTGGTACACCAAGGCATAGTCGGCCGCCCCCAGGGCCGGATGCCCGGCCATAGGCCCATATTGGGCCTGATCGATCAGCAACTGGGGGTGTTCAATACGCACGCCGATGGCAAACGGTTTCGCCTCCATAGCCACGCCCTTACCATACAGCATATGATAGGTGTCGCGAGCACTATGACCAATGCCAAACAACGCTACCGAACAGGGAATCAAGCGGGTTTCATTTACCATCAGTCCATCCAGACGGCCGTCTTTGATCACCATGTCGGTGACGCAGGCGCCGAACTCCACCTCGCCGCCCAGCGCGATAATGCGTTGGCGGATATGCTTCACAATTTGCCGCAGCTTGTCTGTCCCGATATGGGGCTTATGAAGATAGCGGATCTCCGGGTCCGCTCCGGCTTCAACAAAAATATCGAGTACTTCCCGCATATACGGGTCCTGTACCCGGGTCGTCAATTTTCCGTCGGAAAATGTACCGGCCCCGCCTTCGCCAAACTGTACATTGGATAGCCCGTTAAACTGACCGGTTTGCCAGAAATGAGCCACATCGCGGCTACGGGTTTCCACATCCTGCCCCCGTTCCAGAACCAGCGGGCGGTAACCGTATTCGGCTAAGGTCAGCGCCGCCAGCATACCGGCCGGCCCCAGTCCCACAACGACAGGACGTGCGGCCAGCACTTCCGGTCCCGACACAAGCGGCATTTTAGCCTCTTCCTGCAGCAGAGCAACGTCCTTGTCCCCCCGCAGCCGGGACAGCACCTGTCCTTCGGGCAAACGGGTTTTCACTTCCAGTGAATAGACAAAGGTAATATTATTTTTTCTTCTGGCATCCAGCGCCCGGCGGCTAATGACCGTTTCGCTCACGGCCTCCACCGGGATTCGCAGCTTTTTTGCCGCCAGCTCGGCTAATGACCTGGTACTGTCAATGGACACCCTGAGATTGGTTATACGTAACAAATGGTTTCAACCACCTTATACTATTATTCCATGAAAATCACGACCATCTTTGCGGTCTTTTTGCTCACCACTTCGTTGTCGTCAATCGGTGCAGGAACCACTACACCTCATTCCTCCGCCTTGTGGCGAACAAAAAAGCCTCGCAAAGCTCATCACGTTTTTCAGGGGATAATAGTATTGTATTACTGTTGTGCCGGCCCCGTGAACCGGGTACCGGCGATTTGGCAAAACACATGAAAAAAACCGGCTGTATAGCATGTATAGCATGACTGCACCTCATCTATTATATACTATCGCCGGTTATAGGAAAAGTATGTTATTTAGTTGTGGTCAATCCGTATTTAGGGAACCGCTGACACAATAAGCTTGTCGGCCTGACGACAAAAGTTCATTCAGGCCGCGTAATGCAAATTAATCAGCAGTTTCTTAGGGAAGCTTCGGCTTGGCCGGCTCAACGCTGCGTCCTACCTCAATATGAAGGAGGATGCTGCTGCGGGCGGCAGTGATATTTTCACCCAACTGCAGCTTGACTTCACGATCGACATTTTTATCAATGCCGGACAAATTGACCGGCTCGGTATAAACCGCATCAATTTTACCGACTTCTTTCGGATCACCGGAAATTTCCACTTTATCCGGTTCGCTCGTAATGCTCTTTAAGACAATGCCTGGCCCCAGTTCTCCGGACAGAATGGTTTTTATATCCACCATCTTTTTCGTTACATTTTGCACCAGATTCATATTGACCGTCACATTGGAGGGGTTTAACAGCACCCCTTCCTGCTTTTTGCTTTCCTTATTAAGCGGCGTTACCGGAACGCTGGCAGTAAAATCGGTCGTTTGCCCGTCCACATCCACTGTAGCCACCAGCCGGTCCACCGCGTTAATCAGGCTGCGCGGCCCCTGAATGGTGATCAGATCGGTATCGGCCGTCACCTTCCCGACGACCATACCAGGCGGCAGCGAGCCGGTAAAGCGGATTTCCACAGGCATCTTTTTGCTGGAAATCGGGTCCAGCGTGATGGTCACCGTATCCGGTGTAATCTCCAGAAGCTCCAGCCCGTTAGGCAGCGTAGCGCTGACCTGGGCGGTATATTTACCTTCGGTGGCGTTTTTCAGATCCAGATAGGCTTTCACATCCTGGGGCCGCAAACCATAAATCAGGCTCCGTGACCCTCGGACCTTAACCTTGACCTCATCGGGAACATCCATCGCCGCCAGTGTAGTACTCAGGCTGCGAATTTCCAACGGCACTTGCAAGCTGGTTTCAATCGGGGGGTTTTGCTCGTTCATTACATAAATCCAAAGAACAGCGGCCATAATCAGGGCCAGTATTTTGGGGATAATGTGCTTACCTGGCATTCTATCCATTATGACGACTGCCTCCAGTTTAAATAATCGGTGATCTTAACATGTTTCTTGATGGTAAATAGCGGGCGCAAATGCTCCCGCAGGCTCTCCATATCCAGATGGCGCAGCAGCCGGCCGCCTCTGGCCAGTGAAATAATGCCCGTTTCCTCGCTGACTACGATGACTACCGCGTCGGTTTGCTCCGATATGCCGATAGCCGCCCGGTGCCGTGTCCCCAGTTCCTTGTTGAGGCTGCGGTCTTCCGTAAGCGGCAAAAGACAGCCGACAGCAATGATGCGGTCGCCGCGCAAGATAGCGGCGCCATCATGCATCGGGGTATTGGGAATAAAAATATTGATCAGAAATTCATTGGATACCAGGCCATCCACTTTGATACCCGATTCGATATAATCGCTTAAACCGGTTTCCTGCTCCAGCACCAATAACGCACCGATTTTATTTTTGGACAATACGGCGATGCCCTTGGCCATTTCGTCGACCAACAGCTCCGCTTCCTCTTCATTTAAAAAGACCCGCTTGCGAAACACATTGCCCCGCCCCAATTGCTCCAGCGCCCGCCTAAGCTCAGGCTGAAACACCACCGGCAAGGCCACCAGAAAAGCCGTCATCGTCTTTTGCATCAGCCAGTTGATAACATTGAGATCAAGCCATTTACTGACTAATGTAGCCATTAATAATACCATAAGTCCTTTAACCAGTGCCAGCGCCCGTGTGTCCTTAATCATCACGTACAGCTTATAGAGCACGACGGCTACCAACACAATATCAACAATGTCCAACAGACCGATTGTCGATAATATCCCCCGAATTTGCAGCAGCATACCATAAACCCCTTATTAATTATATATAAAATAAATAGTTCACTACATTATTCTACCCAGTATCAGGAAAAACCTTTAGCCAATTTTGCGAGTTTATAAAAAAATATCTCCGGTCCAGTGGTTTGCCCACTCTGAAAGCATAATTGCTTCACAGTTTTTTTTCCGCAATGCTTTGTTGTCGTCGGTTTACATATATATGATATGCGCACCTTCTCCGCCAAAACCTTGCAAAAAATTCCCGCGAATTATTTTACGCTTTCAGAACGGACAGACCACTAGCACCGGAGATATTGCTGCTAAAGAGCAACTTATCCTTTTGTTACCGTTTCGACCCAGCCAAATTTGTCCGACTCCCCACCTTGCTGCAGCCCTGTGATATAGTCAAATAACCGCTGCGCCAATTTTCCTGTCTGGTTATTATTTATCGTTATCTTATGTCCCTTCCAGGAAAGCTCGCCAACCGGCGAAATGACGGCTGCCGTACCGGAGCCGAAGACTTCTTCCAGCGTCCCCTTGGCGTGGGCTTCGTACACTTCTTCAATGGAAATCTGACGTTCCACCGCGTTGATGCCCCAGTCCCTGAGCACCTCCAGCACCGTCCGGCGGGTAATGCCGCTTAGGATGCTGCCGTTTAAAGCCGGCGTAATCACTTCGCCGTTGATTTTGAACAGAATGTTCATGGTGCCCACTTCTTCTATGTACTTACGATGAATGGCATCAAGCCACAGCACCTGGGTAAAGCCTTCCTTCTTGGCTTCCACCTGAGCTCTCAGGCTCATGGCATAATTGGCCGGCGTTTTGGCTTCGCCCAGGCCGCCCGGCGTAGCCCGTACGTATTTATCCTCCACCTTGATGCTGACCGGATTAAAGCCCGCCGCGTAGTAGGCGCCGACTGGCGACAAAATGATAAACAGGCGGTAGGTGTCGGATACCTTAACACCTACATACGGATCGGTGGCAATAATGAACGGCCGGATATAGAGCGAGGTGCCGCGCTTATGGGGAACCCAGTCCTTCTCGGTTTCCAGCAACTGAAACAGTCCGGCTTTCACTTCTTCCACATTAATCCGCGGAATACACAGATGATCGGCGGAACGGTTGAAGCGGTTCAGATAGTCATTCACCCGGAAGACAACAATCCGGTTGTCCTCGGTCCGGAAGGCCTTGATCCCTTCAAAAATGGCCTGCCCGTAGTGCAAGGTCATGTTGGAGGGAGAAGCCTCAAACTCCTCATACGGCACAATTCTGGCCGAATGCCAGCCCTTTCCCGTCTCATAATCCATAACAAACATGTGATTGGTAAAAATCGTGCCAAACCCCAACTGTTCTTCCGACGGTATGGTGCGCAAAATCTCTGTCATGGTTACTGGAACTGCCATTATTAAAGCCCCCTACTTATTTTTAGTTTGAGCCAGAGGCTGGTTAAAGATCCGGGGCGTACCGCCCGCTTTGGTCTTTAACCAGCCTCAATATCTTTCAGAATATGAAATTACCGCGAAGCTACTCGTTTTTATTCATTATATGTTGCCTTTTGTATACATGTCAAGTGTTGTTCGTTCTTTATTCATCATATTTTGGGCAACTGTAAGCTCTTGTCTCACTTGCGTGGACGATGTACCGCCATAGGAGTTACGGGCATCAACACAGGTTTCAATCTTGATGGCTTCCAGAATATCCGCTTCAAACAGCTCGGAAAAGGCTTTGAATTCGTCTAACGTCACATCCATCAGCCATTTGTTATGCTCAATACAATAGGCGACAGCCTTGCCGACCACTTCGTGAGCCTGGCGGAAAGGAAGTCCTTTTTTCACCAGATAATCGGCCATATCGGTGGCATTGGAGAAATCGTTGCGCAGCACCTGGCGCATCCGGTTCTCATTGACCCTCATGTCGCGCAGCATGGAAGCATAGGTGGTCAGACTGAATTTCAGCGTGTCAATGGCGTCAAACAGTCCTTCCTTATCCTCCTGCAGATCCTTATTGTAGGCCAGCGGCAGTCCCTTGGACACCGTCAGAATTCCCATCAGGTGACCAAATACCCGGCCGGTCTTGCCGCGCACCAATTCCGCCACATCGGGATTCTTCTTCTGTGGCATAATGCTCGAGCCGGTACAATGGGCATCGTCCAGTTCAATGAATGAAAACTCACTGGAAGACCAGAGAATGATTTCTTCGCTGATCCGGCTCAAATGCATCATCAAAATGGAAGCGAAAGAAAGGAACTCCATAATGTAATCCCGGTCGCTTACCGCGTCCATGCTATTTTCGTACACCTGGCTGAATTTGAGCTGCTCGGCCACATAGTGCCGGTCAATCGGGAAGGTAGTCCCGGCCAGGGCGCCGGCTCCCAGCGGCATGATATCGGTATGTTCCCACACGCCTTGCAGGCGGTTAAAGTCCCGGCCCAGCATAAAGAAGTAGGCCAGCAGGTGATGGGAGAACAATATGGGCTGGGCCCGCTGCAAATGAGTATAACCGGGCATAACCGTGTGGGGATATTTAGCGGCCACGTCCAGGATAGCCTGCTGCATATCCATGATCAGTCCGGCAATATGCCGGATTTCCTTTTTCAGGTACATATGGGTATCCAGCGCCACCTGGTCATTGCGGCTGCGGGCAGTATGCAGCTTGCCGCCTACCGCCCCGATCCGTTCGGTCAGCCGTTTTTCAATATTCATATGGATATCTTCCAGGGAAATTTCAAAGGAAAAATGTCCGGCCTCAATCTCAGCAAGAATCGCGGTAAGCCCTTCAATGATCGTGTCCGCCTCTCCGGCGCTGATAATGCCGCACTTAGCCAGCATGCGGGCATGGGCGATGCTGCCGGCAATATCTTCCCGGTACATCCGCTGATCAAAAGAAATGGAGGAGGTAAACTCCTCCACCATCACGTCGGTACTTTTGGCGAAACGTCCGCCCCAAAGCTTTGACATACTATCCATTCTCCTTCTGCATCAGCGCCCGGACTTTTAACGGCAGACCGAAGAGGTTGATGAAGCCTTCTGCGTCTTTCTGGTTGTATACTTCGTCGCGGCCGAAAGTGACAAAGCCTTCATGATATAAGGAGTACGGCGATTTGGCACCGGCACTGATGATATTGCCTTTATACAGTTTCAGCCGGACCACACCGCTGACCGTCTGCTGGGTGGTATTGACAAACGCGTCCAGCGCTTCCCGGAGCGGTGAGAACCACATGCCGTCATAAACCAGCTCGGCGTAGCGGACAGCCACTTGTTCCTTGTAATGCAGCGTAGCGCGATCCAGGGTCAAATATTCCAATTCCCGGTGGGCATAGTACAAAATCGATCCACCCGGATTTTCATATACACCGCGGGATTTCATGCCTACCAAACGGTTCTCCACTATATCGGTGATGCCGATGCCGTTGGCGGCGCCCAGGGCGTTGAGTTTTTCCAATAAAGCCACGGCGTCCATTTTTTCACCGTCAACCGCTACCGGAATACCTTTTTCAAAAGTAACTTCCACATAGGTCGGTTTATCAGGCGCTTTTTCCGGCGTTGTGGTAACCATATAAACATCGTCCTGCGGTTCGTTCCAGGGATCTTCCAGGTCGGCGCCTTCATGGCTTAAGTGCCAGATATTGCGGTCCATGCTGTAGGGTCTTTTCTTGGTGACAGGTACCGGAATGCCGTGTTTTTCAGCATAATCAATGGCGTCTTCCCGGGAACGGATGTCCCAGAGCCGCCAGGGAGCGATAATCTGCAAATGCGGAGCCAGTGCTTTTACGGTCAATTCAAAGCGTACCTGATCGTTGCCTTTGCCGGTAGCACCGTGACAGATGGCGTCAGCGCCTTCCTTCTCGGCAATTTCCACCATCGCCTTGGCAATGATCGGCCGGGCAAAGGAAGTGCCCAACAGGTATTTGCCTTCGTAAATGGCGCCTGCCTTCAGTGTCTGCCATACGTATTCTTCCACAAAAGGTTTGGTCAAATCTTCAATGTATACCTTGCTGGCGCCCGATTTAATCGCTTTTTCCCGGACCGGTGCCAGCTCGTCACCTTGTCCGACATCGGCGCACATAGCAATAACTTCACACTGATAGTTTTCTTTCAGCCACGGAATAATAACCGACGTATCCAGGCCACCTGAATAGGCCAAAACCACTTTTTTAATACTGCTCATTTTTCAAAATCCCCCTATTTACTTATGTATCCGACTATGGATTTTTCTTTATTTTTTCCCCATTAATAACGCCATAATCGCCTTCTGCACATGCAAACGATTTTCCGCTTCGTCAAATACGGCCGACTGCGGTCCTTCCAGAACTTCCTCGGTGATTTCCTCACCCCGGTGAGCCGGCAGGCAATGCAGTACAATGGCGTCCGGTTTGGCTTCCTGCATCAGACGGCTGTTCACCTGAAAACTGGCAAAGGCTTTCATTCTGGCCTGTTGCTCAGCCTCCTGTCCCATGCTGGCCCAGACATCGGTATATACCACATCGGCGTCCTTGGCCGCGAGCAGCGGGTCGGTCACCACTTCCACCTGAGTACCGTACAGGGCGGCGTCTTGCTTGGCCTGTGCGATCATGTCAGCCTGCGGCTCATAGCCAGGCGGCGTCGCTACGGCGAAATGCATGCCGACCTTGGCACAGGCGTGCATCAAGGCATGGACCATGTTGTTGCCGTCACCGATAAAGGCCATTTTGCGGCCTTTCAGCTCGCTCTTGTATTCCTGCACGGTAAAGATATCGGTCAACGCCTGGCAGGGATGCAATAAATCGGTCAACCCGTTAATAATCGGAATAGTGGCATAGCGGGCCAGTTCTTCCACCTTGTCATGGGCAAAGGTCCGGATCATAATGCCGTCAACATAGCGCGACAGGACGCGAGCCGTATCCTTGATCGGTTCCCCGCGGCCGATTTGCAGGTCTCTGTCGCTTAGAAACAAAGCCGTACCGCCAAGCTGCCACATGCCCACCTCAAAGGAAACGCGGGTCCGGGTGGACGACTTCTCAAAAATCATCCCCAGGGTTTTGCCCTTCAGCAGGTGATGCTGCTCACCGCGCCGCTGTTTTTCCTTCAAATCTTTGGCCAGCTCGAGAATCTCAAAAACCTCGGCAACCGACAAATCGTGAATCGACAATAAATCCTTATTCTTTATGCCCATGGCACATAACCCCCACTTTATCTCATTATACAAATATATCAAGTGATCTGTCTACTTTGAAGGCGTAAAAGAATTCGCGGGAATTTTTCCGCAAGGCAAAGCGAAGAAGGCACACACATCGGACATATGTAAGCCGACGCATTGCGGAAAAAGACCCGTAAAGTCATTATGATTTCAGAGTGGACAGACCACTAACAGCTTGGCAACTCTAAACCAAGGAAAGGCTGTTATCCTTCATTAGATTAGGGTTATCAAACTACTCCCTGGCAAAACGCTTTCCCGTTTTGCTCCTTATAAATCCGCGAAGGTTGCCGCTAAGAATACTTCCTTCGCAGCAACCTTCCGTCAGCTTTGTTAGAGCGTGTTGACATCAGTGTTCATAGCCATCTTCCGGCGGATGTTCCGCCATACTGCATTAAATTTCCCTGAAGACATGCCCTACTCTGCTGCCAGTACTTTATCCAATGTGGTCATAACCTCATCAATATGGCCGCGATTGATATTCAATGGCGGTACGAAACGCAGTACGTCGCCAGCGGTGCAATTGATGATGGCGCCTTGGGCCAGGCATTTATTGACGATGTCCCGGCCCGGACAGGTCAGCTTGGCGCCCAGGATCAAGCCCTTGCCACGCACTTCGGTAATCAGCGCCGGATACTTTTCTTTCAATTTAACAAGCTCACCCAACAGGTATTCACCCATGGCAACGGTATTCGCCAACAATTGTTCCTCCTCAATGCAGTCCAGTACGGCGTTGGCCGCGGCGCAGGCCAGCGGATTGCCGCCGAAGGTGCTGCCGTGGTCACCGGCCGCAAAGGCAGCCGCCACTTTTTCGGTGGTCATAAAAGCGCCGATTGGCACGCCGCCGCCCAAGCCCTTGGCCACCGTGGCAATGTCGGGCTTTACGCCAAAAGCCTGATAGGCGAACAAACTGCCCGTCCGGCCCATACCGGTCTGAATTTCATCAAAGATAAGCAGGGCACCGGTTTGGTCGCAAAGCTCCCGGACAGTTTCCAGATAGCCCGGTTCGGGCATATTGACACCGCCCTCGCCCTGAATGGGTTCCAGCATGACGGCACAGGTCTTTGCCGCCAACATGAGCGCTTTCAGTTCGTCCAGATTGTTATAGTGGACATACCGGAAGCCGCCCGGCAGCGGTTCATAGCCTTCATGGTATTTGGGCTGACCGGTGGCGGTCAGCGCCGCCAGCGTCCGGCCGTGAAAGGAATCATAGGCCGTAATAATTTCGACCTTGTCAGGACTGATGGTCTTGGCGTATTTACGGGCCAGTTTAATGGCCCCCTCATTGGCTTCCGCGCCGCTGTTGCCAAAAAACACCCGGTCCATGCCGCTTTGCTCCGCCAGCTTTTGAGCCAGCGTCGCCTGCTGCTCGGTATAGTACAGGTTGGAGCAATGAATCAGCCGCCCGGCCTGTTTGGCGATGGCCGCCACCAGCTTGGGATGGGCATGCCCTAAAATATTGACGGCGATACCGCCCAAAAAGTCAATATACTTCTTGCCACTATTATCGTACACATACGGCCCTTCACCATGGGACAACACTATTGGATAACGGGCAAACACTTTCATATAGTGCTGCTCATCAGTTTTCATGATCGTCTGTTGATCCATTTCCGATATTCCCTCCTTTGGGAACCACTGATTTATTCACACCGCGCATCCTGGCGGTTCCCCTGTCTAACCGTTTGCCAATTGTCTTTACCGATTCTTTACAATCTCCGTGCCGATCCCGGCGGAAGTGAATATTTCCAGCAGCAGCGAGTGGGGCTGCCGGCCGTCAATAATATGCGCCTTCACCGCACCGCCCGACAAGGCCCGGATGCAAGCCTCAACCTTTGGAATCATGCCACCGTCAATGATGCCGTCCTGAATCATGCCCTGGGCGTCTTCAAAGGTCAGCGTGGAAATAAAGGTGCTCTTATCGTGATAATCACGGTAAATACCTTCCACATCGGTCAACAGCATCAGTTTTTCCGCCTCCAGTGCGCCGGCGATTTCCCCGGCCACATAGTCAGCGTTGATGTTATAGGTGGCGTTGTCAATGCCCCGGCCGATCGGTGCAATGACCGGAATATAATCCTGGTCAAGCAGCGTATGGAGCAGCCCGGCATTGATCTTGACTACATCGCCGACAAAACCGATGTCGGCTTTTTTTACCTCGCCGTTCTCATATATTTCTGCCAAATGTTTTTCGGCGATCACCAAATCGGCATCTTTGCCGCTAAGACCAACGGCCCTGGCTCCCTGCTGGTTTAAGAGGCAGACAATTTCACTGTTGATTTTTCCCGCCAGCACCATTTCAGCCACTTCCACCGTTTCCGCATCGGTTACACGAAGGCCGCTGACAAAGGACGACTGCTTGCCGAGCTGTTTCAAAAAGCCGGTAATCTCCGGACCGCCGCCATGGACGACCACCGGGCGCATACCGACGCATTTCATCAGAATAATATCTTTAATAACCTGCTGTTTTAGCTCGCCGTTAATCATGGCGTTGCCGCCGTATTTAATAACTACCGTTTTGCCGGCAAACTGCTGCATATAAGGCAGCGTTTCGATTAGTACCGCCGCCGTTCTTTCCGGTGAATGAATCATTGCATCAACACTCCTTTATAGGAAAAACCAGCCCAGACAGATGCCCAAGGCTCTGCCAGAGCCGGTTATACATCAGGTATGGTATTCTCCGTTGATTTTCACATATTCATAGGAGAAGTCGCAAGTCCAGACGGTAGCCTTGGCCGGACCGACGTTCAGGTCTACCTGGACCACAATATCGTGATCCGCCATCACTGTCCGCAATGCCTGTTCGTCATACTGGGCACCCAGGCCTTTTTCCACAATGGTAATTCCGCCGATAGCCAGCGAGGTTTTTTCCGGTACTACCGTCGCTTCCGAATAGCCTACGGCGCAAAGAATCCGTCCCCAATTAGGGTCCTGGCCAAAGAAGGCCGTTTTGACCAGCGGCGATTTGGCTATTGCCATGGCCGCCTTTTTGGCATCGTCGAAGGAAGCGGCACCGCAAACATTAACTTCCAGGAATTTGGTAGCCCCTTCGCCGTCACGGGCCACCAGTTTGGCCAGCGTGGTGCAGAGCGTGGTGAGAGCGCTTTTAAAAGCTTGATAGTCGTCGCCTGTCGTATCGTTTATCACCGGATTTCCCGCCAGACCGTTAGCCATAACACCGACCATATCATTGGTACTGGTATCACCGTCTACCGTCACCATGTTGAACGATACCCCGACCGCCTCGGTCAGTGCCTGCTTCAATGCCGGTGCACTAATGGCGGCATCGGTGGTAACAAAACCCAGCATGGTGGCCATATTGGGATGAATCATGCCGGAGCCTTTGGCAATACCGGCGATACGAACGGTCTTACCGCCCAGTTCGAACTCATAGGCGCAAATTTTCAAAAACGTATCGGTGGTCAGAATGGCCTGAGCCGCCTGTTGATGTCCTTCGACCGACATGGCCTTGACGGCAGAGTGAATCCCGGCCGTTACTTTGTCCATCGGCATGGTCACGCCGATGATACCGGTGGAAGCCACCAGCACTTCTTCCGGTGTAACGTTAAGAGCCTCCGCGGTAATATTAGCCATAGCCACAGCATCGGTCATGCCCTGCTCGCCGGTGCAGGCATTGGCGCAACCCGAATTAACGATAAACGCTGAAGCTTTGCCGCCGGCCACATGCTTGCGTGACACCACAACAGGCGCCGCCGCCATGATATTGGTAGTGAATACGGCTGCCGCTGCCGCCGGTTGAGTGCTGTATATAATGGCTACGTCTTCTTTGCCACTTTTTTTAATGCCTGCTTTAATCCCCGCCGCTTTAAACCCTTGCGGGGCCGTAATGCCTCCAGTTATTTCTTTCAACATATGTGTATGCCTCCTCATGCTGGACGGCGGTCCGTCCGCTACTATAATGGGCTTCTTACTTATCAGGGATAAAGCGGTGCCTGCTCCAGACCGGTACGTTCCTCCAGACCGAACATGACATTCAGATTCTGTACGGCCTGACCAGCGGCACCTTTCACCAGATTGTCAATGGCTGATACTACGATCACCCGGTTGGTCCGGCTGTCGATATGCCAGCCCAGATCGCAGAAGTTGGAACCGCGCGTCTGTTTGGTTGACGGATATCCGCCCCGTCCCAACAGTCGGATAAAGTACTCCTTTTGGTACAGGCTCTGGAATGCCTCGTCGACCTGGCTTGCCGTCACGCCGGCTTTCAGGCTGGCATAACAGGTGCTGAGGATGCCTCTGGCCATCGGCACCAAATGGGGCGTAAAGCTTAGGATTACCGTTTCACCGGCCAGGAGGCTGAGCGCCTGCTCAATTTCCGGGGTATGGCGGTGGCCGGCGATATTATAGGCTTTCAAGTTTTCAAACACTTCCGTAAAGTGACTGCCCAGTGACAGGCTGCGGCCGGCACCGGAGACGCCTGACTTGGCATCGACAATGATCGTATGTAGTTCAATCAGCTGGCAGCTAACCAGGGGCGCCAGAGCCAAAATGCTGGCCGTGGTATAGCAGCCCGGATTGCCAACAATGGTGGCTTCCTTAACGGCGTCGCGATTCAGTTCGGTGAGTCCGTATACGGCATTGGCCTCTGGATGCGTATGGGGTACCTTATACCACTGTTCATAAACGCCCACGTCACGGAAGCGATAGTCGGCACCCAGATCAATGATCTTAACGCCTTGCGCTGACAGCCGTTTGCCGGCTTCCATGGCATGGCCATGCGGCAGGGCAATAAAAGCAACGTCGCTGTCGGCCAGCTTATCCAGGTCCTTCATACTTTCCAATGTTTTATCATAAAACCCTGTTATATGGGGATATATCGACTCAATGGCGGTGCCGGTCTGACTTTCCGAGGTGATATGAACAATCTCGGCCTGAGGATGGTTGGCTAAAATACGCAACAGTTCTTCTCCTGTATAGCCGGTGGCACCAATAATGCTGACTTTCATACTTTCCCCTCCTTCATATTAATAATTATACATCTATTTGAATAAAGATGCAACAGGCTTATGTATTTTGTATTTTATTATTTTGTCATACCTGCATCTAATCCTAATCTTATCACACCGGCCTGTCCGCAGGGAAGCCGCAACCATTGTATTTTCAGCTTTGTTTGAGGGATAAACCGAGGTTTAACCGGGAGTCTTTGAGTACACACTATAACAGAGAAAAAAATCTGCCGGCAAACCAGGCAGGACTCACACCGATTTATATAGTATAATTATATATACAGAGCGTGTTAACAAAGGAGGATGATATTATTGGTAAAACAACAACCAGCCTCACCATTTGTCCGTTACGGTAAAAAGTATTTCATGCTGCTCCTCGGCTCTATCTTTGCCGCTATCGGCCTGGAAGAATTTCTGATTCCCAATCAGATCATTGACGGTGGCATTGTTGGCATCTCGATTATGGCCAGCCACCTAAGCGGTTTTTCGATGAGTATCTTTCTCATCTTGCTGAATCTGCCTTTTTTTTACCTCGGTTATATGCAAATCGGTAAGACCTTTGCCTTGTCCACTTTATTTTCTGTTCTTTCGCTGGCGTTTTGGACTTCCATACTGCACCCGGTACCGCAACTGACCACCGACCTGTTTTTAGCGGCGGTCTTCGGCGGCATCATTGTCGGCGTCGGGGTCGGACTGATTATCCGCTATGGCGGTTCGCTGGACGGGACCGAAATTATCGCCATTATCATGGATAAAAAAACCGGCTTTTCCGTAGGCGAAATCATTATGTTCTTTAACCTGTTTATTTTAGGCAGCGCCGGATTGGTTTATACCTGGGACAAAGCCATGTATTCCCTGGTGGCTTACTTTGTCGCTTTCAAAGTGATCGACATTACGATTGAAGGTTTAGATGAGTCTAAAGGAGTTATCATCGTATCTGAGAATCCGGAGGAAATTTCCTCTGCTCTAATGGCCCGTCTCGGCCGTGGCGTAACGGTGCTCCACGGGGAAGGAGGCTATACCGGTGCGCCCAAGAAGATTCTCTATTCGGTTATGACTCGTTTAGAAATTGCTAAATTAAAAGGAATTGTCCAGGAAAAAGACGAGGAAGCCTTTGTCACCATCACCGATGTCCATGATGTAATGGGCGGCCGGGTGAAAAAGAAAGCCATTCACTAGGTAAGCACTGATTAAATGAACCTGTTGGCCTGGCGAGAGATTTTTTCGTCTGGTAAGGAAGTAAAACCGCAGGAATAGCGGCCCCTATTTCAAGGTTTTGCTGACGCAGCCAGGCGGAAAAAGCTCCGTCAGGACGCGCAGTGTGAATTAATCAGTGGTTACCTGGAGCGTGTTTTCAAACTAACGGAATGATCCATAGCGCAAAAAGCGCCTTCAGCGAGTGTTTCGGATAGTTTGAAAACACGCCCTAACCCCCGAGCGGTATACCCTTATAACAAAAAGAACCTGCTTATCCGCGCACTTCCGGTCAGCAGGTCCTTTTCTTTTATATGATTAATTCATTTTGTCCAATGGCTGGATTAATACCGTTCCGTAGCCGACACCGAAAGGCCCTTCATAGGCCAGGACATCGGCCTTCATGTCCAGGCCGCCAACCACGCCCATCAAAAACGCTAAAGGCGGCAGCGCGCATTCCCCGGCTTCCGCCACCAGTTCCTTGTCCATTGTCAAAACAGCCTTACTGTTTAAGCTGGCCACTGCCGCCAACACCTGTTTGTCAAACTCGGCTCCCTGCGGGCTGTACCCTTGGGGCGACTTGTCCGACAGACGATGGGACAGCTCACCGGACGCGATGACCGCCACCTTTTTGCCCACGGCCTTAATAGCCGCCTGTACCGCTTTTCCAAAGGTATACATTTCCTCATAGGGCAGCCCGCCGGCCGACAAATGGACAAGCTGCCCCTTGAAACCGCCCTTGTGCAGATAGTAGAGAGGAATCAGCGAGCCATAGTCAAGGGCCAGGGAAAGCTGGTGTGTTTTGGCCTGATCGTCGGTTAGCTCCATGACGTTCACACCCAGCCTTGCGGCTTTTTTTAGGATGTGTCTTGTCAAAAGACCGTCGGTTTCAAAAGCCAGCATAACCTCCGCCGCCCCAAAGTCAGCCAGATTGCCCTTGAGGCGCGGGTGAATGCTGACACAGATCGTATCTTCCAGAGCCGGTCCGTGGGGGCTTAAAATGACCACCGTCTGTGTGTTATTTTCCTTTATCCGCTGCGCCACCCGTTCGGCTGCCTTAACAGTAGCCGCCAGATTCTGTATGTCTTCTCTGCCGATTTCCGGTATCATAACCGGTGGATGGGGCATCAATGCACAGGCCACTAAATTATTCATTAGAATCGCTTCCTCCCGAATATCACCCAGTGTAGTAACAAGCTCATATCTCAATCAAATTACTTGTCTGAATTTCCATTTGCTTCGTTGTCGTCAATCGGTGTAGGAGCCACTACGCTTCATTCCTCCGCCTTGCAGATGAAAATTCGTCCTGCGTCCTTTGACTAACATATGAACCTGCCACTACACAGTTCATGTTTATTGTCCCGCATTCTGACTGAAATGATACGCCAAGGCTTTAACAATATGTTCGGCCAGTTGGTCCTGATAAACGGGATCGGCTAACAGGGTCGCTTCTTTTTTATTGGTCAGATAACCGGTTTCCACCAGCACGCCAGGTACCTTAATCGCGTTGAGAATAAGAATGTGCATATCCTGCTTAGCCTGGCGACGGTTGCCGGGAGGAAAATTCTTTAACGCCTGCTGCATGGTCTCGGCAATTTGCTTATTGACTTCGAATTTAGGACTGTAAAACACCTGGGCTCCGGACTGCTCAGGCCCTTTGATCGCATTGCAATGGATACTGACAAACAGCTCCGGCTTCGCCTTTTCAATTAGCTCGATCCGGGTCAGAAGATCATTCCGTTTACCGCCCTTGCCACGGGTGTAGTAGTCAATATCCTCCTGCCGGCTCATAAACACAGTAGCCCCGTTTTTCTCCAGCAAGGCTGTCACCTTCCCGGCAATGGCCAGAGTGACTTCCTTTTCGACCACGCCATAACCGCTGGCGCCGGTATCAATGCCGCCATGCCCCGGATCTATGGCGATCTGCCTTCCCCGCAAACTTTCCAGGCTGACATTTTCCAGCGAATCGGCCGCTAAAAAACGGATAGCCAAATAATTAAGCACCAGCACAGCCGCACCAAACAACAAAAGCGGCTGCCAGTTTTTCCGCTTTAAGGACAAAATCCACATGCTCACCCTCCATCCCCAATAACCAGCCAGTTCTCCCTATCATCATACTCACCGGGGCGTCGGGCTATGCGTAGTTTAGCCACATATGGCCAAAAAGGGATAAGTAGAGTAAAATAATAGCAGAAACCTATCAGTACCTTGTCAATCCTAAAACTGTAAGAATAATGGCGAGGCTATTTTTCGCGAGACAAGGCGGAGGAAGGAGGCATACCGTTAGTATGCCGGCTGACGACAACGAAGGCTTGCGGAAAATAGACCGTCATTATTCACAGGATTAGGGTTGATAAGGTACTAGCTTAAGTAGGAGGATATATGCGCAAAGGTCGATTTTTCCTGTTTCTTCTGATTCTGTTCCTAGCCTCCTTCTGGTGGGCCGGCGGCGCCAACGTGGTTTCCGTCCTGCCGCCAACGAAAGGATTGGTCTCCGAACAAGTATCACAGCAGGTATCACAAATGAAGGATGCCGCCATAACAGCCGATGCACCGGGACTATGGCGCAGACTATACCGGCTGGCGGCATTGAAAAGCGCCGTCCGCGATAAACTGGACACAACGAATTATGTCCCGCTCAATCAGATTCCCCTTACTATGCAACAAGCCATCATTGCCGTGGAAGACAACCGGTTTTACCAGCATGTAGGGCTTGATGTGGAGGGAATCCTGCGGGCCATGCTGGTCAATATGCAGGCCGGTGCCATTGCTGAAGGGGGCAGTACCATCACCCAGCAATTGGTGAAGAATCTTTTTCTTTCCCATGAACAGACTATGGGCCGCAAGCTGGAAGAAGCACTCCTGTCATTAGATATGGAGCTTCGCTACTCAAAAGATGAAATTTTGGAAATGTATCTGAACACCATCTATTTCGGTTCAGGCAATTACGGTCTCGGTCAGGCCAGCCAGGAATATTTCGGTAAAAAGCCGGCTGAACTGAATCTGGCCGAATGCAGCATGCTGGCCGGGTTGCCCAATGCTCCCTCGCTGAATTCGCCATACGTCAATTTTGCGGCAGCCAAAAGAAGACAGGCCATTGTCTTAGGCGCCATGGTCAAACACAATTACCTCGGGCCGGATACAGCCCAGGAAGCCAAACTGCAACCCATTGTCCTGGCAAAATAGAAAAACAATGCCGGTATTATTCTTAAAGCTGGAATCAGTGTAATATCACTGTTCCAGCTTTTTTCTGTTTACCTATATAAATCTGATTGAAAAATTTGCAGTAAGTATCAATTAGGCGTTCCCTTGGGAATTTCTTTCCCGCCATAAGAAAATACTTAGCAAGGCTACAGCCAGCCAGGCAATGGTGCCGGCAAATTCCCCCACTGTTCCGTATAGGGGAAGAACCAGGCCCAGCAGACTCAAGCCGGCCAGAATGCCCGGCCATTTCCAGGTTGATGCTGTCGGCCGGTTGAGCGATGGCGTGGCAACAGAAGAGCGTTCTATTTTTTCACCTTTCCTGAGCCACCCCAGCAGACCGGAGAGAATAACAAAAATGAGCGCGATATCCAGAAGAGCCCATAGAATCTTTAAAATAAGCAGTTCGTGATTGTGGATGTGCAGTTTCAGCATATAGCCGGCAAAAAACAAATAATCCGGTAAAGGTTTGGTGAAATATTGCGGCTCCATACCTTTTCTGTCCGGGATAAAAACAAGCTGCCCCAGAAAGTCCAGCGGATTCTCTGTCGCCGGTGTAATGTAGAAAATATAAGCCGCCGGCGATTGCCTTCTATCCGGTAAATCAAGCGAAAGGATCACATCGTCAGGAAAGGCTTCCATTACAAAAGTTTTGGCTTCAGCCAGGGAAAGATGTTTTCCCGCCGCCGGAGCTGACTGCCAATAGTCCTTCACCGCCGTCTTCGAATCCTGAATATACAAACCGTAGCTGAGTGAAAAAATAACAATAACAACGCCGCTAAAACATAAAATAATTGCCCAAACAGCCGTTGCAATGCCCAAAAACTTGTGCCAGCCAAACCACCGCTCCCGCCAACTGCGCTTGCCAATAAGGGCAAAGGGGCTTCGCCTCATAAACGGCCCGTAAAGCACGCAGCCGGACACAACCGAGACCAGGCTCAAAAAGCACATGAAGCCTAAAAACACCATCCCGCCCTTGCCCATACCAAGATACATATGCAGACGATGCATCTCATGCATGAATTCAGCCAGCCAGGGATATTTTACTTTCTCCTGATGCCAGGGCTGCAGGGTATGGTCTGACGGATAATAGGCAAGCTGCTCGCCGCCCATGCTTAACCGGGCAGCGACCGGCTTGTTGCTGTCTTTGTCCTGAACCCGAAATAGTATTCTTCCCTCATCGGGCTGAACCGAAATACTTCGTATCGACTTGCCGGAATAGCCTTCCTTCACTAATTTTTCCCCGGCGTCTACTTCCCTCCAGATTTGCCCGTAATCTGAGGCGGGATGCATATTTTCTTTGTCTAAAAGATTAAAATCATGGATTTCCGTCTTAAATAATAACGGCAGCCCGGTAAGACAAAGCAATAGAAAGAACAGCAGGCAAATGAAACCAATCCAGCGGTGAATTTTATACCAATAACGCATAATTTTTCCTCCTGACTTGAAAATAAAAAAGAGCCTTTTCCGCACACATATGCAAAGAAAAAGGCTCATGCAAAAACTGCAAACAAACCAAATCCCCCTCCCCATCACTCGCAGGTCATAGCGGCGATTGTTGAACAGGCAGTTCTCCTGACTCAGGTTCCTCGTCGGCTCACACCTTCCCAGAAATATATCCAGTGGCATCTTGTGAGCGACTCCCCTTACAGTGGCGGGACCGTGCCGGCTTGTACCGGCTTCTCTATTAAGCGCAATTGCACCTGTTCCAAATCTGTTATTTTTCTCGCTTACTATACTGCACTTTTTCTGAAATGTCAATTGGTACTTCATTAAGTATTCTTTATGCAGTAAAATTGTTGAAAAATAACAGCTTAACCTATTCCGGCAAATAGAAAAAGACCCGCACCAACCAGAGTTGATGCGGGTCTTGCTTTGAATAAAATTAACGTTTCGAGAACTGCGATGCTTTACGGGCTTTCTTAAGACCGTATTTGCGGCGTTCTTTTTCACGGGGGTCACGAGTCAGGAAGCCTGCTTGTTTCAAAGACGGGCGGTACTCGAGATCCACTCTAAGTAAAGCACGGGAAATGCCGTGGCGAATGGCGCCTGCCTGTCCGGAAGGACCGCCACCCTCTACCTTAGCCAATACATCATACTTACCAATCGTTTCAGTAAGATTTAATGGCTGTTTTACAATCAGTTCAAGAGTTTTTAAACCAAAATATTCAACAAGCGGACGGCCGTTGATAATCACGTTGCCTTCTCCCGGAACCAGACGAACTCTGGCAACCGAAGTTTTTCTGCGGCCTGTGCCGTAGTAGCTAACTAATGCCATACTCATGTTCCTCCTTTCCGGTATTATCTAATATCAAGTTCCAGTACTTCCGGTTGTTGAGCGGCATGCGGATGCTCAGCACCTTTGTACACGTTCAATTTACGGTACATTTGACGTCCCAGGCTATTCTTCGGCAACATGCCTTTAATAGCGATTTCCAGGACTCTTTCCGGCTTTTCAGCCAGCATTTTTCCGGCAGTGGTGAAGGTAGTACCTCCTGGATAACCGGAATGACGGAAATATGTTTTTTGGATCAATTTTTTACCGGTAAACGCTACCTTAGCTGCGTTTACTATGATGACATGATCTCCTGTATCAACATGCGGAGTAAAAGTCGGTTTATGTTTTCCGCGAAGAATTTTGGCTACTTCAGCGGCTAATCTACCTACAGTCTTGCCTTCAGCATCTACAACATACCATTTACGTTCTACGTTGGCTGCGTTTGCCATAAATGTTGTTTTCATAGTATCCCTCCTTGTTGCAAAAGTTACGGGTTGGTTAGATTCTGAACCTGAATTCCGGGGCTAATGGAATACATGGCATAAATCTCATAAAAACATTTTAATCAATCTGACTGGTAAAGTCAAGGATTATCGAGGGATAATTTGCATTTTTTATCAGAAATGCTCTTTCTTCTTGGGAAAATGAAACATTAATACTATTCGACATGAATACCATTAATGTTTCTCCTGTGCAATTAGTACCTGGTCAACATTAATCCAATGAATACTGGCGGTCTATTTTCCCCACCGTTTCGTTGTCGTCAGTCAACATACTAACGGTATGCCTCCTCCCCTCACCTCGCGCTGCGAAAAATAGCCTCGCCATTCTCTTACTGTTTTAAGACCGCCGACACTAGTATAACAAGTTTTTGAGCGGCTCTCGTTATCGAAAGCCGCTCAAAGATGAAACTTCCCTCATGACGCTCCATAAGTGCTCATTTATAATATATTAAACAAACCTCCGACAACGCCGACTACAACCATCAACATAATGATTCGGACCGATGTCCATTTCTTTTGCAGCAAACCATACACACCCATCGTAGCGGCCAGCGGCAGAATATGGGGCAATATCGCGTCAAACAGGCTTTTCTGCAGCGAGAACTCCGCCCCCGAAGTGGTGATGGTCAGACCGCAGGTCACTTTAACATAGTTTACGATCAGTCCGCCCATAACCATGCAGCCCATGATAGAGGCACCCTTGAGCAGTTTATTCAGTATCCCTCGCTCGAGGAAATCCATGATGGCATCACTGCCCGCATGATAGCCAAACATAAAGTTTCCCACGGAGAGAATGTAGGTGATGGCGAACATGACCACCGCGTAAATTACTGCACCCCATATATTTCCGGTCCCGGAACGGGTGATATCAATACACAATGCCAGAAGAATCGGAATCAGAACGCCCTGATAGATAGTATCGCCGATGCCCGCCAACGGACCCATCAAGGAGGTTTTTATATTGGTGATAAACTCGTTCGGAATCTCCTTGCCCATTGCCTTTTCTTCTTCCAGCGAAATGGCCAGGCCGAGAATACAAGAACCGAACTCAGGATGGACGTTAAAAAATTCCATTTGGCGCGTCATCAGATCAATCTGCTTTGCTTTATTATTCGGATACAGATATTTCACAACCGGGAGGAATGTATGGGCACACGCCATCCCCATCATACGTTCGTAATTATAGCAGGTTTGAACCCAAGTTTCCCAAATCAGGGCGGCTCGGATCAGAGCGTTTTTTGGAATTAGCTTCTGTTCGTTGTTAACCATGCTGTCCCACCTCTCTTCAGTCATCGTCCGGATCGTAGTCCGGATCGTAGTTCTCGGAGGATGCACCGCCAGCCGATGCTGCCGCCGGAGTCATATTACCAGTTACCTGAATATAGAGGATCGCCGCCAACAGTCCAAGGATACCCTGCTCAATCAAGGTCAGCCCGGAAACTGTGGCAATCATAAATCCTAGGAACAGGAAGATACGCGCTTCACCTTTGAAGATATACTGCAAGGTAATCGCAATACCAAGGGCAGGCATCAATCCGCCGATAATCTGGAAGATTTGCAGCGGCTTTCCTGCACACATTTCAATAAAGGATTGAATATAATTTGCACCGAAGTAAGCCGCAAGTGTACAGGGAATAACACATATCACCGCGGAGAAGATCTGCGGGAGGATTATATTTGACAGGTATAGCCGATTAAACTTCCCCTCGGCAACCCACCGGTCACCCAGGTGAACAAAAACAGAGTCAATGGTCATACGCAAATACCATACAATCGTACCTAATAGTCCAAGCGGAACTGCAATCGCCAGTGCCGTGTTTGCATCGAGATGGCCGGTGATTGCATACGCAGTACCCAGAACGCCGGCCAGTGCCATATCCGCAGGCATCGAACCGCCGGCGGAAATAAAGCCTAAATACACCAGATTGATTGTGCCGCCAACGACAGCACCGGTAACCGGATCCCCAAGAATCCAACCGGTTAGGAATCCGCAAACCAACGGCCTTTGCAGTGTCCATAAACCCACAAAAGGCAGATTGGCTTCGGCCAGCCAGTACAGGATGCCGCACAAAATTGCCGTCATTAAAGTCATAGCTTCCTCATCCTTCCTTCTTGCTTTTTTTTCTTACAAACTCTCACAGACCAAAGTTTTCCTTAGCTTTTTTGAGCGCGCCGTCAATTTCGACGACACCCTGCTCGGGAACAAGTTGATAGTACACACGCACGCCGGCTTTCTTGAGCTCTTCACAGGCGAGCACCTCGTCCGGACTGAGCGCAACGTTGTTGATAAACGGCTGCCGTTCGCCACGGATACCGGCACCTCCCAGATTCACCTCCTTCAGCGGAACACCTGCCTTAACTAATCGGTTGAAGGTAATCGGAGTTTTGGCCAGGATAATGATCCGCTCGCCCTCCACGCCGGGAACCATCAGCTTTTCCGCCGCCTTTTCAACACCATAGACAATTACCTTGGTGCCGACCGGTGCCAATGCCTTAACCACCCGCACATTGAAAGCGTCCTTTACTACCTCGTCGTCCACAATCATGATGCGATTACCTTGCATTGTCGGCGTCCATGCAGTCACCACTTCACCATGAATCAGGCGGTCGTCTACGCGAGCCAATACCACATTTCTCATACTTAATCCTCCTCCTCTTCTTCTTCCGTCGACTCCTCCAAAATTTTCCCAACATCTGCAAAGCTGCCCTCTGCTGCTGCAATCGTGGCCTCACAGATATCTTGTGCCGTTACATCTTCCCTGTCACGCATCAGCAAAGCTGTCATGAGCATCGCGAGGTTGATTCCCGTAATGTGGAATATATGATGCTCACGTGTCAACGATACAACTGCGTTAAACGGAGAGCCATGTATGAGCTCACTCATAAAAATGATATTTTCAGAGCCATACTGTTCGATTTCTTCCTGCAGTTTTTCGTTCAAATCAATCACCGATTGCTCGGGATATAGGCTGTGAGCAGCTATGTTCTTCTGCGGCCCAAGCAGCATCTGAACCGTATTCAGCATACCCTGGGACTGTTCCCCGTGTGATACCAAAACAACACGGAATTTGGGACTGTCCATCAGCGAATCATCCTTTCCTTGTCTATTTTCGTGTAGCATGGCTTATTTCGTTATCATCATACCATGCCTGCCTGAATGAATTGCACAAAGATATTGCGGCTAAATCCCGAAATTCACATCACCCCTAATCATACACTTTCCTGCCATAAGGCCAAAAAGATTTGTAATCATTTTTCGTAATTCTTGCTGCATTTCGATTTTCACGTTTTCGCCATTATGCGCAAAAAACCGAACCCAACAATTATATTTTTAATGATATACTTACTATCATGGTATACTTACTACAATATAGTGTAGTCTAGTGAGCAGATTGTTTAACGGAAGCCTCGGTTTACTCACCGTTATTAGGAAAGCAGGGTATATTCATGTTGAATTTGAATTTACGAAAACTTGAAATTATTTTGGAGCTCTGTGAGAATGCTGAAAGCTGGGTTACCGCATCTCATTTTGCCAAGAAACAGCAGGTCAGCTTGCGCACCATTCAAAATGATATCAAGGAAATAAAAAATGAACTCACAGCCGCATCCTGTGTAGAATTTCAGGCGGCTCCCCGTAAGGGATGCCGCATCACCATCACCGATGATGCAGCATTCCCTGCATTCAAGGATTTCTACTATAAGCAGTTCACCTCGTCATCGATGTATCAAAACGGCAGAATCAATCAGATTCTGCTGCTGCTTTTAGAACAGCACCGCGCCATGTCCCTGTATGATCTCGAAAGCCAGATATATGTCTCACGCTCGACCTTGCTCAACGATTTGAAATATGTGTCGGAGATTCTCGAAAAATATGGCCTTGAGCTTCTGCGCAGTTCCAATAAAGTGATGATCGACGGCAGTGAGGTGAGCAAGCGGTTGTGCATTCTGGATCAGAATTTGGTGATCACCAATGCCACTGAAATTTTTTCCGGAAACAACGATAACAGCACCATGGATCGAATCAAGAACATCCTGGTAGAAACCTTTGTATCCTTCAAGCATCCGGTCACCGAGGCCACGCTGAATAATACGATTGTGCAAATCTATGTTGCCCTGCACCGTATGCAATCTTGTTTTTTCATTACGCCTACGGACCTCAAAATCACCGAAAATCTGGCGCCGGAATGCGAAATTGCCACCGAGGTCTACCAGCGTATTTCCGAGGTGTTTTTCATCCGTATTCCCGAAGCGGAAATCGACTATTTCGCTCTTTATATGAAGGGGCAAGGGGATTTTGGCAACACCGATGTGATTTCCACCGAGGTGGATCATCTGGTACTGGAAGCCCTGAAGGAAATTAATGAGGCCCATGATATTGATCTGACCAACAATTTAAAGCTGCGCATTGCGCTGGCACTCCATACCGCTCCGCTGATTGTACGGATTAAATATGATATGCAGCTCAAAAATCATCTCGTGGATTATATCCGGCAGGCCTTCCCGCAAGGATTTGATTTGGGCATTTATTTTGCGGCCTATCTGCAAAAAATCTTCCATAAGCGTGTATCGGATGAAGAGATTGCCTTTATCGCTATCCACCTATACAGTGCGCTGGTGCAAAAGCAGAAGGAAGATGGCACAAAACGCATTTTGGTCATCTCGTCCATGCGGCAGAGCGAGAATATTCTACTGCGTCAAACCTTGCTCAACTGGCTGTCGGACGATATTGCCGAGCTGGCTTTCATATCGCCAACCGAAATGTCTGAGTCACAACTGGATCTTTATGACATTTTTCTGACGACGGAAAAGGGAGCATCTTATGATATGGGCCTCGCGTTTTACATCAATGCCTTTCCTAACCAGCAGGACTATCTCAATCTAAAACTAGCGGTAGACGGCTTCAAAAACATTGACGATATCGTCTCGATTTTCTATAAGGATCTATTCTTCGTCAGTCACGGAGAAAATCGAGAAGCCATTTTAAGTCGTCTCTGCCAGAGTGCAACAGCGCATTTTCATATCGAAGACGGTGATTTGCAGAATGCCGTATTACAGCGTGAGCAGCTTGGCAGCACCTTTTTCGGCAACGGCATAGCCGCACCACATCCGATTTCTGCAGTTTCACCTGATTCCTTTGTGGCCGTTGCGGTTTTACCGCAGCCGGTTGAATGGGATAAAGACAAAAATATGGTGAAACTGGTACTCATGATTTGTATCGGTAAGAATAATACTAAGGCGTTCCACCTGTGGAATTATCTGTCCACCGTCTTTGCCAATCGTTATTTCGCAGAACAACTAATGGTCAATCCGAGCTATCAGAATTTTGTTCGTTTACTAAAAGGGACCATCGTTGAAAATTCCAAAACGAAATGAGGGCTTATCTGATGACTGTGAACCAAGCAATCCTTGCCGTGCAAGGTAAGCCGGTAGGCATGCTGAATCGTTTCTCCAGCGGCTATGCCGAGTCATTGCTCCTGCCCGGTGAAACGGTACTAGCTGCTGCTGAGGCAAATATTCGGACAGGACGTGGGCACTATCCCGGCATTGTAGTCATTACCGATCAACGCATCCTGGCAGTCTGCGGTCTTCCCGGTATCCGGCGTTCCATAATTCTTCAACGAAATGAGTTGGAGCAGTGTGCGGAGACCAGCACACTACTTCAATATCGCGCCTCCTTTCTTACCCGCACAGCCACCTTCAGTATGTCTGTCAGCCCCGATGTGGGCGAAGCCTTTTCTGCCTATATTGCTCAAATCAACGGCGAGGAATTTGAAGATATCCAACTGGATACAGGCAATAGCATTCTCAATCCCAAATTGCTCCGCAACCTAAAACGTAACAAGCTACGCCGTGAACGGGAGAAGGCTCGCACCACTGCCAGAGATGTATAGCTTCATCGCGCAGAGGCGGAAAGTCCGGTACAGCATGACGCTACGGAGTCGCCACCAAGCGAGGCGCCGTAATTTCAACTATTCCAAAACCAAGTGGAATAGTTTAGCCGCGCTGACAATTTGTTGAAAATATAAACAACGAGGGCAAACGCCCTCGTTGTTTCATTGTATGCCATTAACGAGATTTACTCGCAGCAGCAATACCTTCGGCCATCAAGCCATGCTGAGTTAACAGTTTTAAAATCCCTTAGCTGTTTACAAAATCGACAACTTTTTGCGCAAGTACTTCCGTGAGTCCCAGATCGGCTATCATGGACAGCATAGTGTACCGGGCCCGTGTTTCTTTGGCATATACCAGCGCATTGTAAAGACGCCCGGAATCAAACCCAATTTGTGCCGGAGCATAAGGCGCATCCAGACTTTTCAGAATTTCAATCATACGGGCTGCGCTGGGCATATTGTCATCCATTGTCTTGACGATGGCATCCCAGTTTTCCTCAATCGCATCAATCCGGGCAAGTCGGCCGGCTACCTCGTTCTTCCTGGTGTCATGTTCGAGTGCGATAATCGAGTTGGCAGCTGCGCCGTAAATCCTGGTAATATTCTCTTCCCATGCCGCCTGATCATACAGCTTCGCGTTGGCGCGCGCTGTCGCAAAGTCCGGTCTGGATTCACGCAGAAACTCGGTCATTTTCAGAATCATAACGGTCCCCACAGCAACCTTGGTGCCATGGAGTACCGGAATTTTCCCCTCCTGTAGTTCCAGTGTTTCCCAGAAGTGGCACACATGATGCTCACTACCTGCCGCCGGCCGGGAGTCACCAATAAAGCTCATGGCTACACCAGTGAGGACCAGCCCCTCCATAATATCGCCAATAACCTGTGGGTCACGGCCAGCCACCTGATCCGCGTTTGACAATACATTTTCAATGCACCCGGTCACCAGATTCACAATCGCATCACAATAATATTCGCCATTTACCAGTTTGGAAATACGCCAGTCATTGAGGCAGGTGAATTTCCCCAATAAATCGCCCAAGCCTGCCGAAACCATGCGCGGCGGTGCCCCGCAGAGAACATCGGTATCACCGATAATGAACAGCGGAGTCTGCGCCGGAATCGTAACCTTCATGCTATTGATAATTAGCGCAGCCCCGGAGGAAGCAAAGCCATCCATCGGAGCTGCGGTGGCAACAATGGCGTACGGAACTCCCATCTGATAGCTGAAGAAACGGCACATATCATTGATAGAACCCGTACCAACGGCAACGACCAAATCACATTCCCGGTCGGCATCAATCATCAATTCACCCAAAGCCTTCTCATCGGGGATAAACCGTTTCCCCGTAAAAATATGTGCCTTTGCTTTGATTCCGGCCTCTTGCAGAATTTGCATTACCTTTTCTCCGGCTATGCCATAGGTGATTTCATCACAGGCAACGAACAGCTTCCGAAAACCGTACTTCTTCACATATGCCGGCAAGGTATTCATTGCCTTGGCGCCAACTGTAACGCCTTCCAAAGCTGTGGAGTGAGTCCTGCCACAAGAACATAGAAATGGGTTGCCCAGATAATCTGCGAGTTTGCGAGCATTCGCCATAAATATTACCTGCCTTTCAAAAATAAGATATCGTGAGGATTGTTGTGCGAATCGCACCTTTTGAACTGAATCTATACGTTCTGCTCTCCTCAGCCTGTTCTTATCTTATCAAAGCAGAATGAACCTAAAAGCCAAATATTTTGCATACGGAAAACGTAATTTAAGGATAACCGATCGGCAGCCATAACATGTTTGACGGCAATAGCAGGTAAATAAAAATAAACGAACTGCGTAATTTCCCGAAAATCCGCAGTTCGTTCCTAATTGTAAAAAGTATAGAATTACGAAATGACAGCAAAGGAAGCTCCCTTGCTGTCATTTAATAATATACCTCTTTCAGATAAAGCCCCTGGGGTGGTGCCGTAATCCCCGCCTGATTACGGTCTCTGTCCGCCAAAATCCGGGCGAAATCAGCCTGTGAGCGTTTCCCGGCCCCCACATCAACCAGTGTTCCGACCAGATTGCGGACCATGTGGTATAAAAAGCCGGTTCCCCAAAAGGAAAGTTCAATGAGCTCCCCCGTCGGGCGGCAGGCTGCTTCCAGAATAGTGCGCACCGGATTGCGTTCCGGACCGCCGGCCGCCTGAAAGGCGGAAAAATCATGGGTTCCCACAATGAGCTGAGTGGCTTGGTGCATAGCGCTGTGATCCAGCGGCTGACGGATATGCCAGCTATACTGACGATGGAAGGGGTTGGCAACAGGCTGGCAATAAATATGGTAAACATATACTTTGCTCTGTGCACTGTAGCGGGCATGAAATTCGGCCGGCACCTCACAGGCTTCCCGTATCACAATGTCCGGCGGTAGCAGGCCCTGCATAGCGGCCGGAATCCGTTCGGTTGGAATGCCGCCGGTTCCGGTAAAGAAATTAACTACCTGCCCGTAAGCGTGCACGCCGCTGTCGGTCCGCCCGGCGCCGGTTATTTTGACCGGATGGCTGCAGAGTATCTCCAGCCGCTCTTCCAGGATGGCCTGAATGCCGCAGGCATTGGCCTGCCGCTGAAAACCATGATAGGCAGTACCGTCATAGGCAACTGTCAGTTTAATATTGCGTTCCCCGGTCGCCGGTTCGTTAAAAATGACATCCTTTCTCACACCGGTCCTCCCTTTCAAACCGCTGCCAGCGAGGCACCAAAATTTAGTCGCAGCACGGTTACTGCAAGCAGCAGCAATACAATAACGCCAAAGGCCATCAGGTCTCCGCCAGTAAAGGCAAGTTCCTTCATCCGGGTCCGCTGTTCGCCACCGCGATAGCAGCGAGCTTCCATCGCGGTAGCCAGCTCGTCGGCCCGTCGAAAAGCACTGACAAACAAAGGCACCAGCAGCGGAATCATATTCTTGCTGCGCTGCACAAGGTTACCGGAGGTAAAATCAGCTCCCCGCGCCGACTGGGCTTTCATAATGCGGTCGGTTTCATCCAACAGGGTGGGAATAAACCGCAGGGCAATGGTCATCATCATCGCCAGTTCATGGGCCGGCACACCGAGCCTTTGAAAAGGTTTCAACAGACGCTCGATAGCATCGGTCAGGGCGATCGGTGATGTAGTGAAGGTCAGCAGGGACGATACCACAATCAGCAGCATCAGACGGCCTGTCATCAATATGCCCTGAGCGATTCCCTCACCGGTGACTGTAAACGGTCCGGCAGCGGCAACCGGATTCCCCGGTGTGGAAAAAACATGGACCAGAAACGTGATAACCAGAATCATCCACAGTGGCTTGACTGATTTCACCAGCATGAAAAAAGGAATGCCGGACACCCAGGTGATCACAAGAATAAAGAGCAGAAAAACAAGATAGCAGGAGTAATTCGTTGCTAAGAGAATCGCCGAAATAATCAGCAAAACTGCGATAATTTTCGTCCGGGGGTCAAGGCGATGCACCGGCGACTGACCGGGGAAATACTGCCCCAGTGTAATATCTGTCAGCATGGTTTGTTCCTCCTTAACGCGGCAGCAATCGTCTCAATGCCTTCCGGCACGGTAATAACCGTATCCTCCACCGCCAATCCCCGTTTTTTTAAGCTTTGCAGCAAGGCGGTAATCGGCGGCACCTCCACGCCGGCCTGGACCAAAGCCTGCCGTTGCTTGGTGAAAATGTCCCGCGGTGCTCCGTCCAGGCATACCTGCCCTTTCTGCATAACAATCAGGCGGGTAGCCATTTCGGCAATTTCCTCCATATGATGGGTAACCAGGATAAGGGTAAGGCCTGTTTCCCGGTATAGCTGCTTAATATGAGCAAAGATTTCACTCCGGCCCTTAGGGTCCAGACCGGCCGACGGTTCGTCCAGAATCAGATAGCTGGGCTGCATGGCAATGACGCCGGCAATAGCCACCCGGCGCATCTGACCGCCGCTTAATTGAAAAGGCGAACGTTTGGCATAGCTGTTAAAATCCACATTGACAAAAGACATGGCCAAGCGTACCCGGTTTTCCACTTCCGCTTCGCTCAGCCCCAGATTGCGCGGCCCAAAAGCAATGTCGTCAAAAATAGTTTCTTCAAACAATTGATGCTCGGGATATTGAAAAACCATACCGATTTTTCGCTTGGCCTGCAGGATCTGCGGTCCTTTTCCCTTGAGGTTCACGCCTTCTAACAGCACTTCACCGCTGGTGGGTGACAGAAGACCGTTCAGATGCTGCAGCAGCGTCGATTTGCCTGAGCCTGTATGACCGATAATTCCAATGCATTCGCCGGGTTTAATTTCCAGATTGATATCGGCGATAGCTGTGCGTTCATAGGGAGTTCCCCTCATATAAATATGCGTAACCTGATTCAGTACTATGGACATAATGCCACCGCCAATGCTTCATTGGTAATAATTTCACCGGGAAGCTTCCAGCCTTTTTCCCTGAGGCGATGGGCTACTTCCGCCGCTACCGGTACATCCAGACCAATTTTTTTCAATACGGCCACCTGACTGAATACTTCGGCCGGACTGCCATCCAACTGGATACTCCCCTGATGCATGACAATGATCCGGTCAGCCGTAACGGCCTCTTCCATAAAATGCGTAATATAAAGCACCGTCATCCCTTCCTCGCGGTGCAGCTTGCGCACAGTGGACAGAACCTCACTGCGTCCCTGTGGATCAAGCATGGCCGTCGGTTCGTCCAGCACCAGACAGCTAGGACGCATGGCCAGCACGCCGGCAATGGCAATTCGCTGTTTCTGACCGCCCGACAGCAGGTGCGGTCCGTGCTGACGGTACTCGGTCATACCAACCTGGGCCAAGGCTTCCTCTACCCGCCGGGAAATTTCCGCCGGCGGCAGTCCCAGATTCTCCGGCCCAAAGGCCACATCTTCCTCCACCAGCGTTGCTACAAGCTGATTGTCGGGGTTCTGAAACACCATGCCTACCGTCTGCCTGATCTGCCAAAGTTGCTCCGGCTGACGCGTATCCATACCATTGACAAAACAACAACCCGCTGAGGGTTGCAGCAGGGCATTCACATGGCGAGCCAGGGTGGACTTGCCCGAACCGTTCGTGCCAATGACAGCAACAAATTCTCCCTTGGCGATGGTCAGATTGATATTTTTTAAGGCGTCTACCCGGTTTCCTTCATTATCGGTATAGGTGTGCCCCATATTCTCCAGCGTAATAAAAGCCTGCATATTCCTCTCTCCCAGTCTCAGCAATTCAATTCATTGGCTGTATCTTCGTGAGTTCGGCGCTCGCCTGCTCAAACTAATTGTATTGAGCAAACGAACATCGACACCGCGAAGCGAAACAAAGACGACCAAATGGTCGCCTTCATTTTTCACCTGATCTCTCCGATCATAATAGAACGGACTAAGGCTCATGCCCGCGTCCTAAGAGACTTGGCTATGCCAAGTCTTTTTCTTATACCAATTCGAGAATTGCCATCGGTGCAGCATCGCCGCGACGAGGACCAAGTTTCATGATGCGGGTGTATCCGCCCTGGCGTTCCGCATACTTCGGTGCGATGGTATCAAACAGTTTTCTAACAACATCTTCATCCATGAGGTACGATAATACCTGGCGACGCGCATGCAAATCGCCCCGCTTGGCTAAAGTGATCATTTTTTCGGCTAAGCCGCTGATTTCTTTAGCTTTTGCTTCGGTAGTCTCAATACGCTCATATGCAAAGAAGGAAGTTAAAATACTGCGAAACAGTGCTTTACGTGCACTGGAGTCACGTCCTAATTTTCTATAAGCCACATTCTTCCCTCCCCTACTCTTCAGCTTCGGTTAGTGCCAGACCAAGTTCAATCAATTTCTTTTTGACTTCTTCCATTGATTTGCGTCCGAGATTACGAACTTTCATCATATCCTCTTCAGACTTTTGAACCAGTTCTGCCACAGTATTAATTCCAGCCCGTTTCAAACAATTGTAAGAACGTACCGAAAGATCCAAATCCTCAATGGTCATTTCCAAAGTCTTGGAAGCTCCCTCTTGCGGCGCTTCGGTAAAGGTTCCTTCCGCTCCTTCATCTTCCGTCGGAATGCCTGCCATGTTCTGGAATAATTTTAGGTGAGCTATCATAATACCCGCAGCTTTGCTTACTGCTTCCTCGGGTCTTATGCTGCCATCGGTCCACACTTCCAATGTCAACTTGTCGTAGTTCGTCACGTTGCCGACACGTGTATCGGTAGTATTGTAATTGACCCGTTGGATAGGCGAAAAAATGGAATCAATGGGAATAACGCCGATCACATGTTCAGGTTTTTTGTTCTTATCAGCAGAAACATACCCGCGACCACGCTCTACGGTGATTTCCATCTTCAGTGAACCGCTGGCATCGACGGTAGCCAAATGTATATCCGGATTCAGTATTTCCACGTCAGCATCAGTAACGATATCCGCAGCGGTAACCTCACCTTCACCGGTAAAATCCACCCGTAAAACTTTTGGCTCGTCTGTATGCATTTTTATGCACAGTTCTTTGAGGTTTAAAATAATGTCGGTAACGTCTTCCCGCACGCCGGGAATGGTAGAAAATTCGTGAAGCACCCCTTCGATTTTCACCGAAGTAACCGCTGCCCCATGAAGCGATGAAAGGAGAATACGGCGCAAGCTGTTGCCCAGCGTAGTTCCATATCCCGGTTCTAATGGCTCACAAACAAATTTTCCATAACGACTGTCTTCACTGATTTCTACTATCTCGATGTTCGGTTTTTCGATATCGTTCATCCGAAAAAGACCCTCCTCTTTGCGCACTGCTGAAGTTACGCTATAACCCACGGCTGAGGGTAAATTAAAATTCGCACTACCTACAGTTGTTATCTGGAATATAACTCGACGATAAGATGTTCCTGAATCGGGATGTCAATTTCCTCACGATTGGGGTAGCGTACTACTTTACCGCTCAAATCCGCCGCTGAAAGTTCCAACCAGGCCGGAACGGTCTTGCTGGCAATGCCTTCAGCCATTTCTTTCATAATCGGTGATTCCTTGCTGGATTCTTTTACTTGGATGACATCATCGGCTTTTATCTGATAAGAAGGGATATTTACCCGGTGGCCATTCACTGTAAAGTGTCCATGACGAACTAATTGTCTTGCCTGGTTGCGGCTGCTGCCGAAACCCAGACGGTATACAACGTTGTCCAATCTTCTTTCTAACAATACCAGTAAGTTTTCACCGGTAATGCCTTTCTGACGGTCCGCTTTGTCAAAATAAGTGCGGAACTGACCTTCCAACACACCGTAAGTACGGCGTGCCTTTTGTTTTTCCCGCAGCTGGATGCCATACTCGGAAACTTTCTTCCGACCTTGACCATGTTGACCAGGCGCATAGCTGCGTTTGGAGAACGCGCATTTGTCGCTGTAACATCTATCACCTTTTAAGTACAGTTTGACGCCTTCGCGGCGGCACTGTCTGCAAACAGGTCCTATATATCTAGCCATTCTTTATTCAGCACCTCCCAAAATCCTTATACTCTTCTCCGTTTAGGCGGACGGCATCCGTTGTGGGGAACCGGTGTGCAATCTTTAATCAGATTGACTTCCAATCCGGCAGCCTGCAGCGACCGGATGGCAGCTTCCCGTCCGGCGCCAGGGCCTTTAACAAATACTTCGATTTGTTTTAAGCCATGTTCCATCGCTGCTTTGGCAGCAGTTTCGGCTGCCATCTGTGCAGCAAAAGGAGTGCTTTTGCGCGAACCTCTGAAACCAAGGCCACCTGCACTAGCCCAGGAAAGCGCATTACCCTTTGTATCGGTAATGGTAACGATCGTATTATTGAAGGTCGAACGGATGTGGGCTACACCATGCTCGATATTTTTACGTTCTTTTCTTTTCGGTCTAACGACTTTTTTAGCAACCACTCTTTATCCCTCCTTTACGCTTTCTTCCGTTTCGCGCCAACAGTCCGTTTCGGACCTTTGCGGGTGCGGGCGTTGGTTTTCGTACGTTGTCCCCGGACAGGCAAGCCCATACGGTGACGTTTTCCCCGGTAAGAACCGATCTCAATCAAACGTTTAATGTTGAGCTGTTCTTCACGGCGCAAGTCGCCTTCTACTCTGTAATCCTTGTCAATTGCCTCACGCAACTGAGCTACTTCTTCCTCGGTAAGATCGCGCGTGCGAGTATCAGGATTGATTTTTGTAGCTGCTAGGATTGTTTTCGATAAAGTAAGTCCGATACCATAAATATATGTTAATGCAATTTCAATTCTCTTATCGCGCGGTAAGTCTACTCCGGCAATACGTGCCATCTATACATGCACCCCCTTAACCTTGTTTTTGCTTATGCTTAGGATTTTCACAAATCACCATGACATTGCCATGACGTTTAATAACCTTGCATTTTTCACAAATGGGTTTGACCGACGGTCTTACTTTCATTTGCTTCTTCCTCCTTGAGTCTGTTTTAGTGCTACAGCAACGGGTGCTGTATACTTAAAACACCCTCTGCAAATTAATTTTATATACCTATCTTATTTAAAACGATAAGTAATTCGTCCGCGTTTCAAATCATACGGTGTAAGCTCTACTGTTACTTTGTCGCCAGGTAAGATCCGGATAAAATTCATGCGGATTTTACCTGATACATGTGCCAGTACAATATGCCCGTTTTCCAGTTTAACCTGAAACATGGCATTTGGTAAAGCCTCAACGACCGTACCTTCTACTTCAATTACGTCTTGTTTGGACACAAACTGTCCCTCCTCGTCCGCTTATCACAAAATATCCGGTTCACAAAAACAAGCAATAGCCTGACGAACAGCTTCGTCAGTAACTGTCTCGCCTTCAGCAAGTTTCTTCGTCAGTACCGTAGCAACAGACTGTAAAACTTTGACATGCCGGATGTTTTTCTTTTTAGGTTTGGCAATCGGATGGTTGCGACCATTCGCTACATAAATGTAAGATGAACTGTCAATTGCGACCACTAGATAGCCAGTGCCATGATCGCGCCCGGCAATACTTGTTACTAGTTGGCCTAGAACGATCTGTTTATCGTCTAGCACAGCCGCGCCTCCTATAACTTGGTCAAAATTTCCGGTCCGTTATCCGTAACGGCAATGCTGTGTTCGAAGTGTGCAGAAGGTTTTTTGTCAAGCGTTACTACTGTCCAGCCATCATCGAGGGCCTGCACTTCATAAGTGCCCACGTTGATCATCGGTTCTATTGCCAGTGTCATACCGGATTTTAATCGTGGACCGCGGCCAGGACTACCGTAATTGGGAATTTGAGGGTCCTCATGCATATTGCGTCCAATGCCATGCCCAACGTAATCGCGAACTACACCGTAACCGTACTTTTCGGCATGAGACTGGACTGCATGGGAAATGTCACTGAGACGATTGCCTGCTATGGCCTGTTCGATCCCTTTATAGAGCGACTCTTCCGTAACCTTTAGGAGCTGCTCCATTTCCGCGTCGACTTCACCGACAGGCACCGTAATCGCGGCATCCCCATTATATCCATTAATTACCGCTCCAATGTCAATACTTACATTATCTCCGCTTTTTAACTTTCTTAATCCTGGAATTCCATGTACTACCTCTTCGTTTACCGAAGCACAGATGTTGCCAGGGAAGCCGTGATATCCCTTAAAAGCGGGAATCGCGCCACGGCTTTTGATATATTTTTCGGCGATTTGATCCAGTTCCAGGGTAGTAACTCCCGGTTTGACGGCCTTTTTGATTTCAACGAAGGTCTCTGCGACAATCTGACCGGCATCGCGTAAATAACCGATCTCTCTGTCCGATTTAAGAATAATCATGATGATTGTCCCCGCAGACAGTTGATAATATCGGCAAGCACCTTGTCGATATGCTGACATCCGTTGATTTCACAATACAGCCCTTGAGTCCGGTAGTAACCAATCAAAGGTTCCGTCTGGTCCGTATAAACACGCAGGCGATTGGTTACTGTGTCTTCACTGTCGTCGGCACGTTGATACAATTCACCGCTGCATTTATCGCAGGAACCGTTTACCTTGGACGGATTAAAGGCAACATGATAGGTCGCCCCGCAGCTCTTACAGATCCGTCGCCCGGTAATCCGGCTGACCAATTCTTCCGTTGGAACATTGATATTTACCACACGGGTCAATACAATTCCCAGATCCTTCAGCGTATTGTCAAGCGCATTGGCCTGTTCCAGCGTACGCGGAAAACCGTCTAAAATAAAACCCCGACGGCAATCCGGTTTTGCCAGGCGTTCCTTGACAATACCGATGGTCACCGCATCTGGTACCAGCTGTCCGGCATCCATGCAGGCTTTCGCCTGTTTGCCCAGCTCGGTACCTTCTTTTACTGCTGCCCGGAACATATCGCCGGTAGAAATGTGAGGAATCTTAAGCTCCTCTACCAGTTGTACCGCCTGGGTCCCTTTTCCGGCCCCCGGCGGTCCCATCAATAGGATATACATCGACTTTACACCTCTCTTACTTCATGAAGCCTTGGTAATGGCGCATCAGCACCAGCGCCTCAATCTGCTTCATTGTGTCAAGAGCCACCCCCACGATAATCAGGAGAGCAGTACCGCCAAAATATACCCCTTGAATATTGGTAATTGCTGCTATGAAATTTGGTACTATGGCGATAATGGCAAGGAAGATTGAGCCAGCAAGGGTGATCCTGGTCATTACACGATCTAAATAGTCAGCGGTCGGTTTCCCCGGACGCAAGCCTGGAATAAAACCACCGTGTTTTTTCATGTTCTCTGCCATATCCGATATATTCAGGGTAACCGCAGTATAGAAATACGTGAAAAATACGATCAGCAGCGCATAGATTGCCGTCTGCAGCGGCGTACCCCACGCAAACCAGCCTGCCACGGTTTTTACCCAGGGAACATTTATAAACTGGGCAATGGTTACCGGGAACATGAGCACGGATGACGCAAAGATTATTGGAATAACACCCGCCTGATTGACTTTCAGCGGAATGTGAGTAGAGTGTCCGCCGTACATTTTGCGTCCAACAACCCGTTTGGCATATTGTACAGGAATTCTACGCTGTCCTTGTTGAATGGCAATTACAAATACAATCATAACCACAGCAATCAATATAAATAGTAGGATATTGTACCATTGAATGGTTCCCGCAGTTAAGTATTGGTACATAACGTAAATACCATCAGGAATTCTTGAAACCACACCAGCAAAAATTATAAGGGAAATACCATTGCCAATCCCTTTGTCGGTGATTTGTTCACCCAGCCACATCAAGAATGTGGTTCCGGCAGTCAGTGTCACAGCTATCAGCAGGATTGATCCAATCCCCGGATTGATAACTGCGGCTCTTAACCCGTATGCCATGCCTACGGCTTGAATAAAACCTAAGAGCACTGTTCCATAACGGGTAATTTGGGTAATCTTCTTTCGCCCTTCATCGCCTTCTTTGGCCCACTGCTCAAACTTCGGCACTACTACCGTCAAGAGCTGCATGATAATGGAAGCATTAATATAAGGCGTAATACTCATCGCAAAGACCGAGAACTTACTTAATGCACCACCGGAAAATAAATCAAGCAGACCGAATAGGTTTCCCTGGGTAAACATCTGCTCAATAACCGCGGCATTAACCCCGGGGACTGGAATATGTGTGCCGGCTCTAAACACCAGAAACATAGCCAGCGTAAATAACACTTTCTGTCTTAGCTCAGTAATCTTGAGTATATTAGAAAGGGCCGAAAGCACTTATACCACCTCGACTTTTCCGCCAGCAGCCGTAATCTTGTCTGTTGCCGTTTTGGTGAAGCCATTTGCTTTCACAGTGAGGGATTTGGTCAGCTCGCCGTTGCCTAAAATGCGAAGACCGTCCAGAACCTTTTTCACCACACCGGCTTCTACCAAAGCAGTCAGATCAACGACAGTTCCATTTTCAAAACGATTTAATTCGGAAATATTCACTTCCGCATATTCTTTCGCAAACTTGTTGTAAAAACCGCGTTTAGGCAGTCTGCGATAAATCGGCATCTGGCCCCCTTCAAAACCCGGACGGACACCGCCGCCAGCACGTGCGTTCTGGCCTTTATGACCCTTACCGGAAGTTTTGCCAAGACCGGAGCCAAGTCCGCGGCCAACACGGGTACGCACTTTTTTTGAACCAGGCGCAGGAGATAACTCATGTAATTTCACAGTTAGCGCCCTCCTCTCGAATTTAGTCTTGTACTTTTTCCACACTAACCAGGTGTACGACTTTGCGGATCATACCGTTGATCACCGCATTGTCTTCTTGGATGACCGAACTATTGGTCTTACCCAAACCCAAAGCTTTTACCGTAGCGCGCTGATCTTCCTGGCGGCCGATTAAGCTTCTGACAAGAGTAATTTTGAGTTTTGCCATTTTGTTTCCTCCTCTAGGCTTAGCCCAAAAGTTCCTGAACCGTTTTGCCGCGAAGCTCTGCCACTCTTTCAGCCCGTTTCAGTTGCTCTAGGCCTTGCAGTGTTGCCCGTACTGCGTTATTAGCATTGGACGAACCCAGCGATTTTGTCAAAATATCATGGATGCCTGCCAGTTCCAGTACGGCACGTACAGGACCGCCGGCAATAACACCGGTACCTTCAGCAGCCGGTTTTAACAGCACTTTGCCTGCACCAAAGATTCCTAAGATTTCGTGCGGAATGGTAGTGCCAACCAGGGGTACCTTTATAAGATTCTTCTTAGCATCTTCAATCCCTTTTCTGATTGCTTCAGGCACTTCGGAAGCTTTGCCCAAACCGGCGCCTACATGACCGTTCTCGTCACCGACAACGACCAAAGCACTGAATGAGAAGCGCCGACCGCCTTTTACAACTTTAGCAACCCGATTGATAAATACTACTTTTTCTTTCAACTCAAGACCTGCATTGTCAATTCTGGCCATTCATGTCCCTCCTTCTGCTAAAATTCCAGCCCTGCTTCACGTGCTGCCGCTGCTAATGCAGCCACTCTGCCGTGATAAATATAGCCGCCGCGATCAAATACGACTTTGGTAATTCCGTTAGCTAATGCCCGTTTGGCAAGTTCCGCTCCCACAGCTTTAGCCGCTTCGATGTTACCGCCGTATTCCACTTGGCCCTTCACTTCTTTGTCAACCGTACTGGCTGAAACAAGCGTTGTCCCAGTCTGATCGTTGATAATCTGAGCGTATATATGACTCAAACTCCGGAAAACGTTAAGACGGGGTCTTTCCGCAGTTCCTATAACATGTTTACGAACTCTACGATGCCGCTTTTGGCGTGACTCGTTTTTGTTTTCTTTACGAAGCAAGGTGTTCACTCCTTTCTATATAAGAATTTTACTTCTTACCTTTACCGCCTGCTTTACCTACCTTGCGGCGAATTACTTCACCTTCATACTTAATGCCTTTACCTTTATACGGTTCCGGCTCTCTGTAACCGCGAATCTTAGCGGCTAACGCGCCTACTGCCTCTTTATCCGACCCCGAAACAATAATTCTGTTCGGAGCAGGAACGTCAATGCTCAAACCTTTCGGCGGTTCCACTTCCACCGGATGTGAAAATCCGAGGGTCAAGGCCAGCTTCGTACCGGATTTTGCCGCTCTGTAACCAACGCCGGCAATTTCCAGTGTTTTCGTAAAACCAGTTGTTACACCGGTTACCATGTTGGCAATCAAAGTACGGGTCAAACCATGCAAAGATCTGTGTTCTTTAGCATCGGACGGTCTCTTGACAAGAAGAGTGTCGTTTTCCAGTTCCAAAATCATATCACTGTGAATGGCACGGCTCAATTCGCCTTTAGGTCCCTTTACGGTTACCAAGTTGCCATCTATCTTGAGGGTTACGCCTGCCGGAATCGCAATCGGCATTCTCCCAATTCTTGACATATACTGCACCTCCTAACTGCAAAAATTACCAAACGTATGCAAGCACTTCGCCGCCAAGTCCATCGCGGCGCGCCTGTTTGTCAGTCATAATTCCCTGCGACGTGGACACGATAGCGATGCCAAGTCCGCCCAGTACGCGCGGCAATTGATCTCTCTTAGCATACACTCTGAGTCCCGGCTTGGAAATCCGTTTAATACCGGTGATTACTTTCTCACGGTTCGGACCATATTTCAAGCTCACCCGCAAAACGCCTTGCTTATCGTCTTTGATTACTTCGAAATCTTTAATGAAGCCTTCGCTTTTTAAGATCTCAGCAACCGCCTGTTTAATCTTCGATGCAGGAATTTCCACTTTATCATGATAAACCGAATTAGCATTACGTAAACGTGTCAGCATATCGGCTATTGGATCGGTCATTACCATATTATATAACCTCCTTCCTATTCCGCTAGTTTACCAGCTAGCCTTGGTTACCCCTGGAATAGCCCCTTTGTAGCTCAATTCTCTAAAGCAAATACGGCACATTTCAAATTTACGCAAGTAACCATGAGGACGGCCGCAGACTTTGCATCTGTTGTATTTACGAACTTTGAATTTCGGCTCGGCTTTCCATTTTTCAATTAACGCCTTTTTAGCCACAAATTTCCCTCCTTCTTACGCGCTGAATGGCATCCCCATTAACCGCAGCAGCTCGCGGGCTTCTTCGTCCGTGTTAGCTGTTGTGACAACAATAATGTCCATACCACGCAGTTTGTCAATTTTATCGTATTCTATTTCAGGGAAAATCAGCTGTTCTTTTACACCCAGTGTATAGTTGCCGCGTCCGTCGAAAGCGCGAGGGCTTACACCACGGAAGTCACGCACACGGGGAAGAGCTACGTTCAATAATTTATCCAAAAACTGATACATCCGCTCGCCGCGCAGGGTTACTTTAGCACCGATCGGCATGCCTTCACGGATTTTAAATGCCGCAATGGATTTTTTCGCCCGGGTCACAACCGGTTTTTGTCCGGCAATGATCGTCATATCGTTCACTGCTGCATCCAATACCTTCGGATTACCTACGGCTTCGCCTACGCCCATGTTTAGAACAACCTTTTCAATCTTAGGGATTTCCATAACATTTTTGTAGCCAAACTTCTCCATCATCGCTTTAGCTACTTCGTTTTTGTACTTGTCTTTTAATCTAGCCATGTGTAGTTACCTCCTTTCCACGTGATTTATTTCTCTTTATCAATGATCTCGCCGCATTTTTTACATACACGCACAGATTTTCCGCTCGCCAATGCGCTTTTTTTGATGCGGGTAGGTTTGTCACATGCGGAGCATACCAGCATGACTTTTGAGGAGTTAAGAGGAGCTTCTTTAACCACAATACCACCCTGGGGCAGTTTTTGGCTTGGTTTTGTATGACGTTTCACAGTGTTTACGCCTTCTACAATAACTTTGCTCTTCTTCGGTAAAGCTTCGATAATTTTTCCTTTTTTACCTTTATCTTTACCAGATAACACAACCACTGTGTCACCTTTTTTTACATGCAATTTATTGACTTCAGCCACTTACGGACACCTCCTAACTTAGATTACTTCCGGTGCCAACGAGATAATTTTCATAAAGTCCTTCTCTCTGAGTTCTCTCGCTACCGGCCCAAAAATACGGGTACCTCTGGGACTTTTATCATCTTTTATAACTACTGCTGCATTTTCATCAAAGCGAATATAGGAACCGTCGGCACGGCGCAAGCCTTTTTTGGAGCGCACAACGACAGCTTTCACTACATCACCTTTTTTTACTACACCACCTGGAGATGCGTCTTTAACTGCTGCAACAATAACATCGCCGATATTGGCATATCTGCGGAAAGAACCGCCTAATACCCGGATGCACATGATCTGTTTAGCTCCGGTATTGTCAGCAACATTGAGGATTGTCTGTTGTTGGATCATCTTTATCCCTCCTTCACGAAATGCGAGGTGCGAGGGTCACGTAACGCGCATCGGACACCCGCGGATCGACATTATTTTGCTCTTTCGATAATTTCTACAACTCTCCAACGTTTGTCTTTCGATAACGGACGAGTTTCCATGATTTCCACCGTGTCGCCGGTGTGGCTTTCATTGTTTTCATCATGGGCTTTGAATTTCACTGTCTTCTTCACAGCTTTTTTATACAACGGATGCGGTACCAAGCGTTCTACCGCTACTACAACCGTTTTTTCCATCTTATCGCTAACCACTTTACCAATACGGGTTTTGCGTTCGTTTCTTTCGGTCACGTCCTTACAGCCTCCTTCCGTCCTACTTGCGATTGCCTCCTGGAAGACAACCCTGTCTTATTATTTGAAAACGTCCGTGCACAACTGGACTTTATGCTTGCTCAGCCTTTAATTCCTGCTCACGTTGTACAGTTTTGATGCGGGCTATGGTTTTCTTTACTTCCTGAATCCGCATCGGGTTTTCTAATTGACCGGTAGCAAGTTGGAATCTCAGGTTAAATAATTCCTCTTTAAGTCCGGAAAGCTTCTGAGTCAGTTCAGCCGCACTCATTTCACGGATATCATTAGCCTTCATCTACTTCACCACCTACTTCTTGCTCTGCCGATACCTCTGCCTCTTCCCGTTTGACGAACTTCGTTTTAATAGGAAGTTTATGAGCGGCCAGACGCATAGCTTCTTTAGCCACTTCTTCAGTTACGCCGTCCATTTCAAACATAACACGGCCGGGTTTTACTACCGCTACCCAGTATTCCGGTGAACCTTTGCCGCTACCCATACGGGTTTCAGCCGGTTTTGCCGTAATCGGCTTATCAGGGAATATTTTAATCCAAACTTTACCGCCACGTTTGATATAACGGGTCATAGCAATACGGGCTGCTTCAATTTGCCGGTTGGTAATCCAGGCCGGTTCAAGAGCTTGCAAGCCGAATTCGCCATGGCTGACGGTATTGCCGCGATTGGCTTTACCCTTCATACGACCACGAAATTGTTTGCGATGTTTCACTCTTTTTGGCAAAAGCATTACTCAACGCTCCCTTCAACAGCGGCAGCGGTCTTCTTCACTTCAGGCAAAACTTCACCTTTGTAGATCCAGACTTTTACACCGATGCGGCCGTAAGTAGTATGAGCTTCAGCAGTGCCATAGTCAATATCGGCTCTCAATGTATGCAGGGGAATGCTTCCTTCACGGTAGCTTTCGCTGCGGGCGATTTCAGCGCCGCCTAAACGTCCGCCAACCATTACTTTAATCCCTTTAGCGCCAAGACGCATGGTGCGGGTTACCGACTGTTTCATAGCACGGCGGAAAGCGATACGTCTTTCCAGCTGTGATGCGATATTTTCAGCTACCAGAGTAGCATCCAATTCCGGTTGTTTAATTTCTGCGATGTTAAGATCGATTTGTTTGTCAGTCAGCTTTCTTAAGCCTTTTTTAAGCTCCTCGATCCCGGCGCCGCCACGGCCAATCACCATACCTGGTTTTGCAGTGTGAATAGTCACTTTAACGCGGTTAGCCGCACGTTCTATAAGAATCTGGGATATGCCAGCAGCAAACGCTTTTTCTTTCAGGTATTCACGAATTTTTATATCTTCATGCAAGTTTTTTGCATAGTCTTTGTCGGCATACCATTTGGCGTCCCAAGTCTTGATAACACCGATTCTAAGTCCATGCGGATTAACTTTTTGACCCACTTAGTTTCCCTCCTTCGCCAGTTATCTCTCTTTTACAACTACTGTCACGTGGCTGCTGCGCTTTAAAATTTTAAAAGCTTGCCCGCGAGATCTCGGATGAATACGTTTTAAAGTAGGACCTTGATCTACGTATGCAGCAGAAACATACAGTTTATCCGAATTCATATCAAAATTATGCTCCGCATTTGCCACAGCGGAAGTCAGTACTTTCTCGATTACGTCGGCACCGACTTTCGGCGTGTATTTCAATATAGCCAATGCTTCACCAATGTTTTTACCACGAATCAAATCCATTACAATACGGATTTTACGCGGTGAAATGCGAATATATCTGGCAATTGCCTTCGCTTCCATGTGTTAGCCCCCTTTCGGCAACTCTTTAACTAAACAAGCTTCCAATTATCTAAGCGATGTTGATCTTTCGTTGTCACCATGGCCTTTAAACGTACGGGTAGGTGCAAACTCACCCAGTTTATGGCCTACCATATCTTCCGTGACATATACCGGAACATGTTTCCGTCCGTCATGAACCGCTATTGTATGTCCGACAAAACTAGGAAGAATGGTGGAGCTGCGTGACCAAGTTTTAACAACCTTTTTGTCACTTTTTTCATTCAAAGCGTCAACCTTTTTCAGCAGGCTTTCATGGACATAAGGTCCTTTTTTTGTGGATCTCGACACTCAATTGTCCTCCCTTCTCTACCTATTTTGTCCGTCTCTTAACGATGAGCTTATCGGACGATTTCTTTCTGCGGGTCTTAGCACCCATAGCATGTTTACCCCAAGGAGTAACAGGATGTTTGCGGCCCACAGGCGAACGTCCTTCGCCACCGCCATGCGGATGGTCAATCGGGTTCATCGCTACGCCGCGGTTTGCCGGGCGAATGCCAAGCCAGCGCGAACGTCCGGCTTTACCGATCGTAATATTTTCATGCTCCAAATTGCCAACCTGGCCAATAGTAGCCTTGCAGTTCACATGAACTTTTCTTAACTCACCGGACGGCAGACGAAGCAGCGCATGGTTGCCTTCCTTTGCCATCAACTGAGCCGATGCACCGGCCGAACGAACCATTTGGCCGCCCTTACCGATTTTCATTTCGATATTGTGAATCTGAGTACCGACCGGAATATTCTTCAAAGGAAGCGAATTGCCTACTTTGATGTCGGCTTCCGGGCCGTTCATCACTTTATCTCCGACTTTCAGCCCGTTGGGAGCCAGGATATAACGTTTTTCACCGTCGGCATAGTTGAGTAGTGCAATACGGGCCGAACGGTTCGGATCGTATTCAATCGTTGCTACAGTTGCCGGAATGCCGTCTTTATTACGTTTAAAATCGATTATTCTATACAGGCGCTTATGGCCGCCGCCTTGATGTCTTACCGTCAGACGGCCTTGCTGATTACGCCCGGCATGTTTTTGCAGTCGTTCCACAAGAGAACGCTCTGGTTTATCGGTGGTAATTTCTTCGAAATTAGCCACAGTCATAAACCTTCTACCCGGAGCATAGGGTTTGAAACTTTTTACTGCCATGTTTGCCCCTCCTTTTTTACAGTTTTTAGGTTATACACCTTCAAAGAATTCGATACGCTCGCCAGGAGCCAGTTTCACAATTGCTTTTTTATAGTCAGGACGTTTGCCTGCCGTTTTGCCCATCCGTTTGGTTTTACCCGGAACACGGATGGTATTTATAGCAAGCACTTTTACCTTAAATACCTCTTCTACAGCCTGACGAATTTCCACTTTATTGGACTTCAAGGGTACAATAAAGGTATATTTGTCGGCAGCCATTAAAGCGGTCGATTTTTCCGTAATGTACGGACGGATTAGAATGTCGCGTGCGTTTGCCATTATGCCAGCACCTCCTCGATGCGATTAACCGCATCTTTCGTGATGAGCACTTTGTCATGGTAGAGAATATCATATACATTGATTCCAGTAGAAGCAATGGCCTTGACTCCGCGAATGTTGCGGGACGATTTTTCTACGTTCTCCAACGCTTCGCCGGTAACAATCAGCGCTTTGCTGTCGACCGCTTTAAAATCACTCAACAATTTCACAACGTCTTTTGTCTTAGGCTGTGCAAAATCAATGGCTTCCACAACAACCAGTTCTTCGGCTTTCACTTTTGCACTGAGTGCACACTTGATGGCCAGACGACGTTGTTTACGAGGCATTCTAAAAGCGTAAGAACGGGGTTGCGGACCAAACGTGGTACCGCCGCCTACCCAAATCGGGGAACGGGTGCTGCCGGCACGAGCCCGGCCTGTACCCTTTTGTTTCCACGGTTTTCTACCGCCGCCGCGTACCATTCCTCTAGTCTTTGTAGCAGCTGTGCCCAAACGCTGACTGGCAAGTTGCATAACCACAGCTTGGTGCAAAACAGCTTCATTTACTTCCACGCCAAAAACATTTTCATTTAACTCTATTTCACCAGTCTGTTGACCGGCGATATTATATACTGCTACTTTCGGCATATAGCACATCCTCCTTTCGTGGTTCGAGGCCCGGAATCTACAGGCTTGACGCCTGTAAACCACCGAACCCTAAATTTTATTTTGAAGGTTTTACGGTATTTCTGATCACAACATAACTTCCCTTAGGTCCAGGAACGGCACCTTTGATCAAAATCAGGTTGCGTTCATTGTCCACTCTTACCACACTTAAGCGCTGTACGGTTACCTTCTGTCCGCCCATCTGGCCGGGAAGTTTTTTACCTTTGAATACCTTACCGCCGCCGCCGCTCATCCGGGGACCGATTGAACCAGGTTCACGATGCGATTTCGAACCGTGAGCCATGGGACCGCGTCTAAAGTTATGGCGTTTAATACCGCCGGCAAATCCCTTGCCTTTTGCTGTGCCGGTTACGTCTACCAGCTCACCTGCGCTAAACACGTCGGCACCGATAAACTGACCTACTGTATATTCCGAAGCAGCAGGAAGTCTTACTTCGCGGATAAATCTCACCGGTTTTGCACCGGCTTTGGCAAAATGCCCTTTCAGCGGCCTGGTAACCTTTTTATCTTTAACAGCGCCATAGCCCAGTTGCACTGCATTATAGCCGTCGTTTTCGACCGTTCTGTTTTGAAGCACAACGGTTTGTCCTGCTTCCAATACAGTTACCGGAACAACTTTGCCTTCCGGAGTAAAAATTTGTGTCATACCTAATTTTTTTCCTAAAAGTCCTTTAGCCATGTTTGCCACCTCCTCTACAGCTTAATTTCGATATCCACACCAGCCGGAAGGTCGAGGCGCATCAATGCGTCTACAGTCTTCGAAGTCGGCTCTACGATGTCAATTAAGCGTTTATGCGTACGCATTTCAAATTGCTCACGCGAATCTTTATTGACATGGGGTGAACGCAAAATAGTGAAAATATTTTTCTCCGTGGGAAGTGGTATGGGACCGGATACGGACGCACCGGTTCTTTTTGCAGTATCAACAATTCTTGCCGCGCTCTGATCCAATGCTTTGTGATCATAAGCCTTGAGGCGAATTCTGATTTTTTGTTGTTTAGCCATTACTATTTCCTCCTTATCGCCCGGTTTCATTGAACGGACATTCTCCGTGAAAATTTCCCCGCAAACTACGCGGGCAACCTCCCACGTCATCGCCTAGGAACTTTGTATTTATTCCTGATATAAGGGCGCCCCTACAGGTCGCCCTTACATCAGGCCGTAAAACAGCCTTTTACTTCGTCTTATGCGTCGATAGCAGTTACGACACCGGCGCCAACCGTACGGCCGCCTTCACGAATTGCGAAGCGCAGTCCTTCTTCCATCGCGATCGGTGTAATCAACTCGATCGACATCTGGATGTTGTCGCCAGGCATTACCATTTCCACACCTTCCGGCAGGTTTACTACTCCCGTTACGTCAGTTGTACGGAAGTAGAACTGCGGACGATAGTTCGTAAAGAACGGAGTATGACGGCCGCCTTCTTCTTTCGACAGTACATATACTTCTGCTTTGAATTTCGTATGCGGTTTAATCGAACCCGGTTTAGCCAATACCTGACCGCGTTCAATGTCTTTTCTTTCCACGCCGCGCAGCAGAGCGCCGATGTTGTCGCCAGCTACTGCCGAATCAAGCAGTTTGCGGAACATT